>JAFGPU010000280.1 GCA_016936035.1 Acidimicrobiales bacterium | reverse complement strand
GCCCATCCCGTAGTGGAGCGAGTGCGTCAGGATGTGGATCTGCGCGTCGTCCCACGGGATCAGCTCGCCGTTGAACCAGATCTTCGGGGTGGGCGTGATGGGCATGACGGTGGGGTCCCCTCGTGTGTCGGTGGGTTCAGACCCGGGCGGCGAGCGCGTCGCCGACCTGGGATGTGGAGCCGGTCTGCGCCGACGGGTCGGCACAGGCCTTGCGGATGCGGGCGGCGGCGTCGGCCTCGCCCAGGAAGTCGAGCATCATCGCCGCGGACAGCACCGCGGCGGTGGGGTTGGCCTTGGCCTGCCCGGCGATGTCGGGCGCCGAGCCGTGCACCGGCTCGAACATCGACGGCCCGGTCCGGGCCGGGTTGAGGTTGCCCGACGACGCGAAGCCGATGCCGCCGGACACAGCGCCGCCGAGGTCGGTCAGGATGTCGCCGAACAGGTTGTCGGTCACGATCACGTCGTAGCGCTGCGGGTCCTGCACGAAGTAGATGCAGGCCGCGTCGACGTGGTTGTAGGCCGTGCCCACGCCGGCGTGGTCGGCGGCCACCTCGTCGAAGGTGCGCTGCCAGAGGTCGCCGGCGAAGGTGAGCACGTTGGTCTTGTGCACCAGCGTGAGGTGCTTGCGGCTGCGGCTCTCGGCCAGGTCGAAGGCGTAGCGGACGCACCGCTCGACCCCCATGCGGGTGTTGACCGAGCCCTGGGTGGCCACCTCGTGGGGCGTGCCCCTGCGGAGGGCGCCGCCTTCGCCGACGTAAGGGCCCTCGGTGTTCTCGCGGATCACCACCATGTCGATGCCTGCGTCCGCGTCGAGGAACGGCCGCTGGTTGATGTAGAGGTCGAGGTCGAACCGCATCTTCAGCAGGAGGCCCCGCTCGATGACACCGGGCGGGACGTCGGGAGTGCCCACCGCACCGAGAAGGAGCGCGTCGAGGCCCCGCCACTCGTCGAGCACGCTGTCGGGGAGGATCGTGCCGTCGCGCAGGTAGCGGGCGCCGCCCAGGTCGTAGTCGACGGTGTCGAGGCTGACACCGGTGGCGCGCACGACCTTGAGGGCCTCGGCGATGACCTCGGGGCCGATGCCGTCGCCGCCGATGACTCCGATCTTGTGGCTCACTGGGTCTCCGTGGGGATGCTGGTGGGTCGTCTCGTTCGTGCCGGCGCACCCGGCCCGAGAAATGACAAACCGCCCACCGAGGTGGACGGTCGAACAGCGGACATCGGCGTGCCGACGTCCGCTACAGGATGATGATTACCGAGGTGGAAGGGCAGAGCATCAGCGGCAAGTGTCGTCGCTCGCTGTCTGCTGCGTCAACTGGGAACGGCGGCCGTCCCCGGGCCCGATGACGTCGGAACCGCGGGCCGGCGGCACTAATCTGGCCCTCCATGGCTCAGACCCACCACCTCTCTCAGGCTGCGTTCGACCGCCTCAAGGCCGAACACGACGACCTGACATCGCGCGGCCGGGTCGAGATCGCCCGCAAGATCGAAGCCGCCCGTGAGCTGGGCGACCTCTCCGAGAACGGCGACTACCACGCAGCCAAGGAAGAGCAGGGCAAGATGGAGGGCCGCATCGCCCACCTCGCCCAGATGATCGAGAACGCCGAGATCGTCGAGGCGGCCGACGGCGACGTCGTGTCGCACGGCTCCGTGGTCGACATCCGCTACGAGGGCGACGACGACGTCGAGCGCTACCTCGTCGGGTCGATCGAGGAGCGCCACGACGACCTCGACGTCATCAGCCCGTCCTCGCCCCTGGGCGAGGCCCTGCTCGGCTCGGCCCCCGGCGACGCCGTCACCTTCGTCGCCCCGACCGGCGCCGAGCTCAAGGTCGAGGTCGTCTCGGTCGGCTGACGCCCGGCCGGCGGTGCGGCACAGCACCGACCGCCGACCGGGTGCGCCGCCGTCAGGCCATCTTGGCGAGGATGTGGTCCAGCACCGCGGTGTGCTCGGCCTGGGGGCTGAACATGACCAGCTCGGCGTCGCGCTCGACGCGCACGCTGTGCCCGGGCGGCCAGTAGTACACGTCGCCGGTCGTGCACTGCTCGGTGGTGCCGTCGCGGTAGCTGACGACGACGTCGCCGGCGATCACGTAGCCCCAGTGCGGCCCGTGGCACATGTCGCCGTCGAGGCCCTCGAGGAGCGGTGCCAGGTCGGTGCCGGCACCCATGGTGAAGTACTCGGCGCCGATCGCCCCGGAGGCGATGCCGAAGTCGGGGAGCTGGCGGGCGATCGCACCGGGGGCGTCGATCTTGACCGGGATGTCTTCCTTGGGCAGACGCATGATCGTTGTCCTCTCTGTTCAGGGTTGTGGAATGGGACCGGATGGCGGTCGGTCAGAGCGACCGGCCGCTGAAGGCGACAAGCTTCTCGAGCCGGCTGGCGTCGCCGGGCGCCGTGGTGGCGGCCTTGAACGTGTCGCCGTCGCGCATCTCGTCGCGGATGGCGGCGCGGGCGAACAGGTCGACCGCGGCGACGACGTCGGCACGTGGGTCGTAGTCCTGGCCGGTGGACGAGGCGAGATCCCAGCCGTGCACCAGCCCGTCGAAGGCCACGAGGCGGGCGAACGTCTCGCCGGGCATCTCACCGAAGGGCGACGAGACCGTGCGCTCCATCGCGCCCGGCGAGGTCACGGCGTCGAGCAGGTCGTCCATGGTCCTGCGGAACTCCGCTGCGGGAACCTGCCCGTTCGGCTCCGGGGCCCGGATCTCCGGCGGCTCCTCGCCCCGGAACGCGTAGGCGAACGTGCCGCCGAGCACGAGCATGTGGTCGAGCACGTCACGCACCGTGAACGCGGTGCAGGGTGTGGGATCGTCGAGCTGCGCCGGCCGGATGCCGTCGACCACGTCGCTGACGACCGGCAGGATGTGCGAGAGCTGCGCGGTGGGTTCCATGTGGGTGCCTTTCGCTGTCTCCGGTGAGGTGACGCCCCCGGCGAACCGGTGCGACAACGAAGAGGCGTGACATTCGATGTCACAATGCGACAGTGGGCGCGCACGTCACGCCGATCGAGGCGTGTCACCGGCGTCCTCCACCGGAAGGGCAGGACAGATGAGCTCCGGCGATCCGCTGGCGACGGCGCGAACAGCGATCGAGCGAGGAGAGTGGCAGGTCGCGCTCGACCTCCTCGATGGCCTGGCCTCCGAGGCGAGCACGCCCGCCGGCCTCGAGCTGCGCGCCCAGGCGGCCTACGGGAACGGCGACTTCGAGGCCTCGGTCGGCGCCTGGGAGCAGGTGCACTCGCTCTTTCTGCTGGAGGAGGACAACGCCGAGGCGGCACGAGCGGCGGCGATGATCGCCCTGTACCTCATGATGGACACCGGTTTGATGGCGCCGGTGCGTGGCTGGCTCCGGCGCGCCGAGCGGCTCCTGGAGGGCCAGGACGAGGCGCCCGCCCACGCTCTGGTGGCGCTGGTCGCCACCTACGAGCGCTTCATGTGCGGCGACATGGACGCGGCCCGCAGCCGCGCGGTGCAGGCGATCGAGCTCGGTGAGCGCCTCGGAGTCCAGCCGGCCGTGGTGATCGGCAGGGTCGCCTTCGCCCGCACCGAGATCTACACGGGTCACGTCCAGCGGGGGCTCGATCTTCTCGACGAGGTCGGCACGCTGCTGATGTCGGGCCAGGTCGACCCGCTCACGACGGGGATCATGTACTGCGAGCTCATCTGCGCGGCGCAGGGGCTCGGCCGGTTCGATCTGGCGCGCGAGTGGACCGAGGTCATGGAGCACTGGCGGCACGGCGCCGCCTTCGGCGGCGTCAACGGCCGGTGTCGCGTGCACCGTGCGGAACTCCTCCGCATCTCCGGTCCCTGCGACCTGGCCGAGGAAGAGGCCCTCGGGGCGTGCGACGAGCTGCGGCCGTGGATGCGCCGAGAGTTCGGCTGGCCCCTCGTCGAGCTCGGCACCATCCGGTTGCGCAGGGGCGACCTGACCGGAGCCGAGGAGGCGTTCGTCGCCGCCCACGGCCACGCCTGGTCGCCCCATCCCGGGCTGGCGCTGGTGCGGCTGGCGCAGGGGGACGTGGCGGCGGCGTCCGCGCTCATCGCCGATGCCATCGCCCACCCCCTCGATATCCCCTCGAAGGAACGTCCTCCGTTCGGCGACCTGCAACTGGCGCCGCTGCTCGACGCCCAGGCCGAGATCGCCGCCGCAGCCGGCGATGCCGAGACCGCTCGCCGGGCCGCGGACGCCCTTCGGTCGATCGCCGACACCTACGGCAGCCGAGGGCTCGACGCCGCTGCAACGCTGGCGTCGGCGAGGGCGGCGCTCGCCGGGGGTGATCCCGAGGGCGCGATCGACGACGCCGGATCGGCGGTGGCCACGTGGGCCGACATCGGCGCGCCGTTCGAGGCCGCGGTCGCGCGCGTGGTCCTCGGCGACGCGCACCACCGCTGCGGTCGTACCGAGCGGGCCCGGATGGAGTGGCAGGCGGCCGGGGCGGCCTTCGAGACGTTCGGCGCGGCGGGCTGGCACGAACGGGTCGAGCGCCTGCTCACCGACGCCCCTTCCGCGCCGGCGCCGCATGCCCTCCCCACGCCGACTGACGCACCGACGCCACCTGCCGACTCGGCTGGAGTGCGGCCGACGGACGCCGACCGGTCGACGGCCACCTTCACG
>JAFGPU010000279.1 GCA_016936035.1 Acidimicrobiales bacterium | reverse complement strand
CCCGCTCCCGCCCGCGCCCTGCCCGGGGAACGCCGACGCGGCGACGCCCCAACCGTTCTCCCCCGCCACCATGCCGGCATCCTACGCACCGATCGCGCCCGGAGCGGGCCGGGCCCGGACGGTGGTCAGCCGCCCTTGCCGGGAACGATGCGGTACGCGTCGTAGACCGAGTCGATGCCGCGGATGGTCGACAGCAGCGAGTCGAGGTGAGACGGGTCGCCCAGCTCCATGTCGAAGCGCATCTTCGACACGCGGTCCGACCCGGTCTGGGTGGTGCAGGTGAGGATGTTGACGTGGTGATCGGCGAACGCGGCCGTGACGTCCCGCAGC
This sequence comes from Acidimicrobiales bacterium, assembly GCA_016936035.1. GTDB lineage: Bacteria > Actinomycetota > Acidimicrobiia > Acidimicrobiales > VFJN01 > ZC4RG19. The sequence goes on along the minus strand of JAFGPU010000279.1, from coordinate 14,825 downwards.
AGGCGGGCACGGTCGAGGGCCTTGACCTCGATCGACGCGATGAACACCCCGCCGGGCTCGAGGTCCCACTCGACGTCGATGACGCGATCGGCCTGGCCCGCGACCAGCGAGACCGCGTTGGCGCAGTCGGCCCGGTGCACGGACACCCCGCGGCCGCGGGTGACGAACCCGACGATCTCGTCGCCGGGCACCGGCGTGCAGCACCGCGACAGCCGCACGAACACGTCGTCGAGCCCCTCGACGTGGACGCCGGCCGGGCCCCGGTGGGGACGGGACCGGCGGGGCTGGCGGATCGTGGTGGGCAGGGTCTCTTCCTGCTCGGGCCCGACGTCGCGCAGCGACTTCGCCACCCGGGCCGCCGCCGCCTGGGCCGACACGTGGTGCTCGCCGATGGCGGCATACAGCGACTCGAGGTCGGCGTAGTTCATGGCCTTGGCCGTCTCGGGCAGCACGTTGCCCGACTGCAGCTTCTGCACGGGCAACCCCTCGCGCCGCAGGGCCTTCACCAGATCGTCGCGACCCGACTCGATGGCGTCCTCGCGTCGCTCCCGTGAGAACCACTGGCGGATCTTCGACGCCGCCCGCGGGGTGGCGACGATCTGCAGCCAGTCGCGGGAGGGCCCGGCACCCTCGACCTTGGAGGTGAAGATCTCCACCGTGTCACCCGACGACAGGGTCGAGTCGAGCGGCACCAGGCGCCCGTTGACCCGGGCCCCGATGCAGGCGTGCCCCACCTCGGTGTGGATGGCGTAGGCGAAGTCGATCGGGGTCGCCCCCACCGGAAGCGTGACCACCTTGCCCTTGGGGGTGAACACGAAGACCTCGTCCTGCTCGAGGTCGACCTTGAGGCGCTGCATGAACTCGTCCGGATCGCTGGTCTCGGACTGCCAGTCGACGATGCGGTTGAGCCACGGCATGTCGGCCGCGTTGGTGTCGCGGTCCTTGTAGGCCCAGTGGGCCGCAACGCCCTGCTCGGCCCGGGCGTGCATCTCCCACGTGCGGATCTGCACCTCGACCGGCTTGCCCTGGGGACCGATCACCGTTGTGTGCAGCGACTGGTACAGGTTGAACTTGGGCATGGCGATGTAGTCCTTGAACCGGCCCTGCACCGGCTTCCACGTGGCGTGGATGGACCCGAGCGCGGCGTAGCAGTCCTTGACCGACTCGACGATGACCCGCATGCCCACCAGGTCGAAGATGTCGTCGAACTCACGCCCCTTGACGACCATCTTCTCGTAGATCGAGTAGAGGTGCTTGGGCCGGCCCGTCACGTCGGCGGTGATGCGCAGCTCGGCCAACCGCTGGCGCACCTCTTCGAGCACCTGGGTGAGGTAGATGTCGCGCTCGGGGGTGCGCACCGACGTCATGTGGTCGATCTCCGCGTAGCGCTTCGGGTGCAGGGCGGCGAACGCCAGGTCCTCGAGCTGGGTCTTGACGTCCTGCATGCCGAGCCGGTGCGCGAGGGGTGCGTAGATGTCGAGCGTCTCACGGGCGATGCGGTCCTGCTTCCAGGCCGGCATCGCCGCGATGGTGCGCATGTTGTGCAGCCGATCGGCGAGCTTGATGATGAGCACACGCAGGTCGCGGGCCATCGCCACCAGCATCTTGCGCATGGTGGCGGCCTGCTGCGCCTCCTTGGAGTTGAACTGGACGCGCTCGAGCTTGGTGACGCCGTCGACGATGGCGGCGACGTCCGCCCCGAACGCCCGCTCGATCTCGTCGAGGGTGGTGCCCGTGTCCTCGACGGTGTCGTGCAGCAGCGCGGCGGCCACGGTGACGTCGTCGAGGCCGAAGTCGGCCACGATCCTGGCGACCGCCAGCGGGTGGTGGACGTACGGCTCGCCCGAGTTGCGCGACTGCCCGCGGTGGGCGTCGGCAGACCGCAGGTAGGCGCGGGTGATCAGCGCGGTGGGCGCCTTGGGGTGACGGCGGCGGAACGCGTTGAGGAGGGGCGCGACCTCGTCGGCCGGCGGCGGGTGGTTGCGTCGCCACGGCAGCACACGGTCAACGGTCGCCACGTCTACCTCCTCTCACACTGGTCGAACGGTAGCGATGCCCGCGATGTTCCCGACGTCACACGACCTACACGGTGATGAGGCTGAGTATGTCGTGGTCGGTCAGCTTCGCCCGCCCGTCGAGGAAGCCCAGCTCGACCACGAACGCCAACCCGGCGATCTGACCGCCCAGCCGCTCGACCAGTCGGCACGTCGCCGCGGCGGTGCCCCCGGTGGCGAGCACGTCGTCGACCACGTACACGGCGTCGCCCGAGTCGAGTGCGTCCTCGTGGATGTCGAGCGAGTCGCTGCCGTACTCGAGCGCGTAGGTCTCGGTGACCTTCTTCCAGGGCAGCTTGCCCGGCTTGCGCACCGGCACGAACCCGGCGCCGAGCCGGTAGGCGACCGCAGCGGCGAAGATGAAGCCCCGGGCCTCGATGCCCACGACCTTGTCGACGGTGAGCCCGGCCGCGTGGTCGGCGACGGCATCGACCGCGAACCGGAACGCGTCGACGTCGCCCAGCAGCGGGGTCAGGTCCTTGAAGACGATGCCCGGCTGCGGGAAGTCCGGGATGTCACGCAGGTGGCCGGCCAGCCACGACGGATCACGCGTCATGGCCGGCGACGTTAGCGGGCGGCCGTGCGGCGACCGGAGCCGGCGTCCTGCGTGGGGCGGACCGCGCCGTCGGAGGGCTCAGCGCCGGTTGCCCCGGGAGGACTTCTTGCGCGGGCGGGGCGGGATGACCCGGCCCGACGGTGCCACCGTCGGCGAGGCCCCGGCACCGGCGGGAGCAGGAGAGGTGGCGCCCGTGGGCGCGGTCGCCGCCCGGTTCGACGGCACCCGGCCGCCCGCGATGGTGGCGGCCACCACCGCGGCATCGCCGCCCCGCGCCTCGACGCGCCGCTTGATGTCGCGGTAGCGGGGCTCGCGCTCCTTGAGCCAGGCGAGCATGGGCGAGGCGATGAAGATCGACGAGTAGGCGCCCGAGACCTGGCCGACGAGCAGCGCGATGGCGAACTCCTCGATGACGACCGCGCCCATGATCCACGACCCGACGACGAGCAGCGTCAGCACGGGCAGCAGGGCGGTGATGTTGGTGTTGAGCGACCGCATCAGGGCCTGGTTGAGCGACACGTTCACCATGCCGCCGTAGGTGAGCCCGCTCGAGGACGACACCCGCCGGGTGTTCTCGTCGACCTTGTCGAACACGACGATGCCGTCGTAGATGGAGTAGCCGAGGATCGTCAGCAGCGCGATGACCGTGGCCGGGGTCATCTCGATCTGGGTGACCGCGTAGAAGCCCGCGGTGATGAGGATGTCGTGGAAGAGCGCCACCAGGGTGGCCAGGGCCATCTTCCACTCGAAGCGCACCGTGATGTAGAGGGTGACCAGCACCAGGAAGACGACGAGCGCACGCAGCGCCGCCCTGCTGACCTCCTCGCCCCACGACGGGCCGACCACCGACAGGTTGACGTCGTCGAACGACGAGCCGGTCAGCTCGGCGAGGGTGCCCGTGACCTCGTCGGTGGTCTCGGGGTCGACCGGTTCGGCCTCGACCCGGATGGTGCGCCCCTCGTCGCTGTCGAGCTCCTGGATGGTGGCGCCCGCCAGTCCGAACGGCGCCACCGTGTCGCGGGCCTCGGCCACCGTCGCGTCGCCCGCCGGCACCTCCCAGACCACGCCGCCCTCGAAGTCGATGCCCAGGTTGAACCCGCCCCGGGCGAGGAACGAGCCGACCCCGACGAGGATGAGCACCAGGGAGATCGCGAACCACAGCTTGCGGCGGCCGACGAAGTCGACGTTGGTCTCGCCGTGGTACAGCTTGGCCCACACCGAGCGCTTCGCCAGCACGGGGCCAGCGGCGGTGTCGTCGACGTCGGTGGCGCTGTCGGCGTCGGTGGTGCCGTTGCCCTCTGACCTGCTCATCGCCCCGTCCCCCCGGAGACCGCTGTGTCGACCGTGGCCGCCGGCTTCCGGCCCGTCAGGCCCCGGGCCACGCCCAGCACCGGCATCTCGGTGAACACCCGGCTGGCGGACAGCCACATGACGACGGGCCGGGTGTAGAACCACGTGACCACCACACCGAGCGCCGTCGACAGGCCGAGGAACAGCGCGAACCCGCGCACCGACCCGACGGTCAGCCACCACAGCACCGCGGCGCCGATGAACGAGGTGGTGTTGGCGGCCAGGATCGTGCGGAACGCCCGCTTGAAGGACCGCTCGGTCGAGGTGCGCAGCGTGCGGCCCGCCCTGACGTCGTCCTTGAGCCGCTCGAAGAAGACAACGTACGAGTCGACGGTGACGCCGACCGACATGATCATGCCGGTGACCCCGGCGAGGGTCAGGGCGAGGCCCTGGGTCTCGCCCAGCCAGCTGATGACCGCGTACATGAGCGCGGCCCACACGGCGAAGCCGAACACGACCACGACGCCAAGAGCCCGGTAGTAGAGGATCATGTACAGCGCCACGATCACCAGGCCCGCGATGCCGGCCACGACACCGGCCTGCAGCGAGTCCTCGCCGAGCGAGGCCGACACGGTCTGCACGGTCTGGCGCTCGAGCTCGACGGGCAGCGAGCCGTAGCGCAGCACGAGCGCCAGGTCCTTGGCCTCGGACTCGGTGAACGAGCCGCTGATCGAGATCTCGTCGGCGCGGTAGCTGGGGTTGTTGATCGACGGCGCCGACTGCACGACCGAGTCGAGCACGATGGCGAGCTGGCCCGTGGGGCACACCTGGGGGTTGGACGCCTGGTAGCACTGGGCGGCGATCTCGTTGAACTTGTCGATGCCGTCCTCGCCGCCCCGCATCTCGAGGGAGACGATCCACTCGCCCTGCGGGATCTCGGCCGACGCGGTCTTGACGATGCGGCCGGTGGCCAGGCTGGGCCCGAGCACGTACATGGTCTCGCCGTCCTCGCCGGCCAGGGTGACCTCGGCGTCCTCGACGTCCTGGTCGCGGGGGGTCAGTGCGGGGACGCCCTCACCCTCGGGCGGCTGCGCTCCCTCGCCCTCGGCCGGCGGCTCGCCCTCGGCTGCCTCCGGCGGTGCCGTGGTCGTGGTCTGCGGCGGTGCCGTCGTGGTGGGGTCCTGCTGGACCGCTGCGGCGCTCTCGCCCTCGGCGAGGCCGATCGCGCCCTCGTCCGGCGCCGGCTCTTGTTCGGGGGCGGTCGTCGACGTGGTGGTGGTGCCGTCGGCCTCGGCCTCGCGGGCGGCGGCCTCGGCCTGGTCGAGCGCCTCGGCGCCCACCGGCACCTGCTGCAGCACGGGCCGGAACCGCAGCTCGGCCGTCTGACCCACCAGTTCGAGCGCCCGGTCGCGGTTCTCGGCCCCGGGCAGCTGCACGACGATGGCGTCGCCCTGGCGGGTGATGTCGGGTTCGGCGACGCCCAGGGCGTCGACCCGCTCGCGGATGATGCTCAGCGACTGGTCGAGCTGCTCGCCCGTGGCCTCGCCCGTGGGGGCCAGCACGACCGAGACGCCGCCCTGCAGGTCGAGGCCGAGCTCCGGGCTGTTGTCGACGGCGAAGGTGGCCGCAAGGCCGCCGAAGGCCACGACCAGGATGAACAGCAGCGGGAGGAGGATCTTGCGTCGCATCAGCTCACACGTTCGGCCCGGGGGCGGCCGGGCCCCGGTCGTCGGGGTCGGGGGCGTCCGGCGCGTCGGCACCGCCGCCGGCCGTGGGTTCGGGGGCGTCGTCGAGCCCGTCGACGTCGTGCTGCGGTGCGCCCGCGGCGTCGTCGTGGCCTGCCGCCGGCGCCGCCGTCGCATCCTCGACCACCCGGAGCACCGCCTGGCGGGCGACCCGCAGCTCGACGCCCGGCGCCACCTCGATGGTCATGTCCTCGGGGCCCACCTCGACGATGCGCCCGTAGATGCCCGCCGACAGGACGACCTGGTCACCGGGCTGCACGGACGCGACCAGCGCCTGGTGGGCACGCACCCGCCGCTGCTGGGGAAGGATGAAGATGACCCACAGCAGGACGAACGTGACGGCGAGGACGATCAGCGGCTCCATCGGCTGGACGAGGCTAGCGCCCTGTGGCGCCCGTCTCGTCATCGACGTCGAGCGTGGCGCCGTCACCGGCATCGCCGTCCGGCGTCCCGGGCCGGTTCGCCGGGTCCCAGCGCTCGGCGATCTCGTCCCGCAGCGCGCCGAGCGTGCCCTGCCCGATCGCCGTCCTGATGCGCCCGACGAGGGCGAAGGTCCACGCGACGTTGTGCAGCGTGAGCAGCCGGGGGGCGGTCGGTTCGGCCACGGTGAGCAGGTGGCGCAGGTAGCCACGGGACCACCGGGCGCACACCGGGCACGCACAGGCCGGATCGATCGGTCCGGGGTCGTCGGCGAACCGGCGGTTGCGCAGGTTGAGCCGGCCTTCGGAGGTGAGCAGCGTGCCGTGCCGGGCCAGGCGGGTCGGCAGCACGCAGTCGAACATGTCGATGCCCCGGGCCACCGCGTCGACGATGCCGAGGGGGTCGCCCAGGCCCATGAAGTAGCGCGGCGCGCCCGCCGGCAGGGCCCCGACCGCCGCCTCGAGGGCCGGAAGGGTGGCCGAGCGGTCCTCGCCCACCGACAGCCCGCCCACGGCGTAGCCGTCGAACCCGACCGCCACCGTGCGCTCGGCGCTCTCGACGCGCAGCGCCGCGTCGGTGCCCCCCTGCACGATGCCGAACTGGCTGAGGTCGGGGCGCTCGTAGGCGAGGAACGCCCGTCGCGCCCGGCCCGCCCACAGGGCCGTGCGATCGACGGCAGAACGGATCACGGCAGGCGGGGACGGCAGCGGCGGGCACACGTCGAGCACCATCTGGATGTCGCTGCCCAGCGCGACCTGCACGTCGACGGCGCCCTCGGGACTGAGGTGGTGCGAGGTGCCGTCGTAGGTGGACGAGAACGTCGCGCCCTCGTCGTCGACCCGGGGCTTGAGCGAGAACACCTGGTAGCCGCCCGAGTCGGTCAGCACGTGGCCGTGCCAGTCGGCGAAGGCGTGGAGGCCGCCGAGGTGCGCCACCACGTCGGCGCCGGGGCGGAGCATCAGGTGGTACGTGTTGCCCAGCACCACCTCGGCGCCCAGGTCCTCGAGGTCGGCCGACGACAGCGTACGGACCGCGCCGCGGGTGCCCACGGGCATGAAGCACGGTGTCGCGAACGACCCCCGAGCCGTGGTGACCGTGCCGGTGCGGGCGGCGCCGCAGGTCGCGTCGACCGTGTACGACAGCGTCACGACACCTGCTCGGTGGTGCGGGCGACGAGCATGGCGTCGCCGAAGGACAGGAACCGGTAGCCCGACGCCAGCGCCGTCGCGTAGAGCTCGCGCCAGCGCGGCCCCACGAGGGCGTCGACCAGCACCAGCAGCGACGATCGGGGCAGGTGGAAGTTGGTCATGAGCAGGTCGACCATCTGCCACGTCCACGGTCGGTGGATGAACAGCTCGGTGCGTCCCGCGAGCTCGCCCGAGACGGCGGCGGACTCGAGCGCCCGCACGGTGGTCGTGCCGATCGCCACGACCCGACCTCCGGTGGCCCGGGCCCGGCGGCACGCCTCGACGGTCTCGATCGGCACCCGGTAGCGCTCGGCGTGCATGTCGTGGTCCTCGACCTTGGCCGCCGACATGGGCCGGAAGGTGCCCAGGCCGACGGCCAGCTCGACGGGCGCGACTCGGACCCCGGCGGCGCGGCAGCCGTCGAGCACCTGCGGTGTGAGGTGGAGGCCGGCGGTCGGGGCCGCGACGGACTCGGGCCGGTCGGCGAACACGGTCTGGTAGCGGCGGGGGTCGTCCAGCGGGACCGTGATGTAGGGCGGCAGCGGCACCGCACCGTGCCGGTCGAGCACGGCGAGCTCGTCGGCGCCGTCGGGCACCTCGAGCTCGACCAGCCGGGTGCCGTCGCCGCTGCCCGCGCCACCGAACCGCACGGCGAGGTCGCTGCCCGCGCCGAGGACGGTGCCGGGCTTCACCCGCCGGCTCGGTCGGACCAGTGCCTCCCAGGCGCCGGCCGGCGTGCGCTCCAGCAGCAGCACCTCGACCTCTCCCCCGGTGTCCTTGCGCAGGTGCAGGCGAGCGGGCAGCACCCGGGTGGTGTTGACGACCACGACGTCACCCGGGCGCAGGAGCGACGGGAGGTCCGCGACCGTGCGGTGCTCCACCCCCTCGGCGCCGCGGTCGACCAGCAGCCGCGCCGCGTCGCGGGGCTCGGCCGGGCGCTGGGCGATGGCCTGCTCAGGCAGGTCGTAGTCGAACTCGGTGAGGTCCATGGGGCCGGGCAAACCTACCCGGCCACCGCACCGGCGACGCCCGAGGAGACTGCTGAGCAACGTGTCTCGCTGGTATCGGCGGGGCCGCGTGATGGTGGCCGGTGGTCAGGCGATGACCCAGCCGTCGGGCCCGCGTGTGAGCCCGGCAGTCTGCTAGCCGCCGAACAGCGTGGGTGCCGCGGCACCGGGGCCGCCGTCGGCGGGGGGTGCCAGGCCGAGGTGCTCCCAGGCGGCCGGCAGTGCCACCCGGCCGCGGGGCGTGCGCATGAGGAGCCCCTGCTGGATGAGGAACGGCTCGTACACGTCCTCGACCGTCTCGGTCTGCTCGCCGACGCTGATGGCCAGGGTGGACAACCCCACCGGCCCACCGGCGAACTGCCGGCACAGCGCCGACAGGATGGCGCGGTCGACCTGGTCGAGCCCCCGGGCGTCGACGCCGAAGAGCGCGAGGCCCTCTTCCGCGGTGGACCGGTCGACCGAGCCGTCGCCGGTGACCTCGGCGAAGTCGCGCACCCGGCGCAGCAGCCGGTTGGCGATGCGGGGCGTGCCCCGGGCCCGCCGGGCGATCTCGGCGCACCCCGCCCCGTCGATGGTCACCCCGAGGATGCCGGCCGCCCGCTCGACGATGGCCTCGAGGTCGCCCGCCGTGTAGTAGTCGAGGCGTGCCACCAGGCCGAAGCGGTCGCGCAGCGGGCCCGTGATCGAGCCGGTGCGGGTGGTGGCGCCCACCAGCGTGAACCGGGGCAGGTCGAGGCGGATCGAGCGGGCGGCGGGCCCCTTGCCCAGCACGATGTCGAGCTGGAAGTCCTCCATCGCCGGGTAGAGCACCTCCTCGACGGCCCGGGGCAGGCGGTGGATCTCGTCGACGAACAGCACGTCGCCGTCGTCGAGCTGCGTGAGGATCGCGGCGAGGTCGCCGGCCCGCTCGACGGCCGGGCCGGAGGTGGTCTGCAGGTGGGCGTCGAGCTCGGTGGCGATGATGCCCGCCAACGTGGTCTTCCCGAGGCCCGGCGGACCCGAGAAGAGCAGGTGGTCGGGCGCCTGGCCCCGCCGTCGAGCCGCCTCGAGCACGATGTCGAGGTGGGCCTTCAGCTCGGACTGCCCCACGAACTCGGCCAGCCGCCGGGGGCGCAGGGTCGTCTCCGCGGTGGCCTCGTCGGGATCGGGCCCGGGGTCGGGATCGAGCAGCTCTTCACGCACGGCGCCCGTGCCTCCACCCGGCGCTCATCGTGCCGACGCCAACCGCTGGAGGGCCCGGCGGAGCATGGCGGACGCGTCGCCGTCGTCGGCGAGCTCCGCGGTGGCCGCCCGGATCTCGTCGGGTGCGTAGCCGAGGCCCGCCAACGCCTCGCGCACGTCGGCCGTGGCGGTGCGCTCGGACGGCAGCGCCCCCGAGGCGGCGGTGGTCGCGGCGGGGACCACGTTGCCGTCGGGCACGTCGAGGCGTGACTTGAGCTCGACCAGCAGGCGGGCTGCGGTCTTCTTGCCGACGCCGGGCACCAGGCAGAGCGCGGCGACGTCGTCGTCGGCCAGGATGCGCACGAGCGCGGCGGGCGCGTGCACCGACAGGATGGCGAGGGCCATGGACGGGCCCACCCCGTGGGCGCCGAGCAATGCCTCGAAGGTGACCTTCTCGTCGCGGGTGCCGAACCCGTAGAGCGTCTCGGCGTCCTCGCGCACGTGGTGGTGCACCCAGACGAACGCCTCGTCGCCGACGTCGCCCAGGGCCACCGCCGTCGTGGGCGACACGACCACCACGTAGCCGATGCCGGCGACCTCGATGAGCACCTGCCCGGCTCCTCGGTGGAGGAGGCGGCCACGCAGCGAGCCGATCATCGGGCGGCCCCCGCCTGCGGGCGGGCCGACCGGGACCCGCCGCCCGTGGCCGACACCCGGCGGCGCATCGGCGCGTGGGCCAGGTGGCAGAGCGCCAGCGCCACCGCGTCGGCCGCGTCGACGGGCCGCAAGGGTCGGGCGATGCCGAGCAGGGTCTGCACCATGCGGACGATCTGGTCCTTGTCGGCGCTTCCGAAGCCGGCCACGGCCTGCTTGACCTGGTTGGGCGAGTACTCGACGACCTCGGCCCCGGCCGTCACGCCCTCGACCATCGCGATGCCGGCCGCCTGGGCGACGGGTATGGCGGTGCGCACGTTGACCTGGAACAGCACGCGCTCGATGGCGACGACGTCGGGCTGGTGCTCGGCGACGAGGGCGTGCAGGTCGGCCCGCAGCGCCGCCAGGCGGCGGGCGACGTCGAGGCCGGGGTCGGTGCGCAGGACGCCGGCGGCGACGGCCCGGGGCCGCCGGCCGGCACGTTCGACGACGCCGTAGCCGCAGCGCGACAGTCCGGGGTCGATGCCGAGCACGAACATGGGTTCGGACACTAGCGGCTGCGTCCCGGGGCACGGTGGATGCCGGGCAAGGGTCCGGCGCCGCCTGCGGGACGGCCCCGGGCGTCAGCCCGCCGACGCCGCGGCCACGGCGGCCACCAGCTCGTCGGTGGGACGGAACCACAGGCCGGCCACGGCGCGGTGCGCGTGCTGCACGACCCCCGCCGCGTCGATCACGAAGACCGAGCGCCGGTAGAACCCGACGGGCCCGAGGATGCCGTAGGCGCGGCCGACGGCCTTGTCGACGTCGGCCAGCAGCGGGAAGGCGAACCCGCCCTGCTCCGCGCTGAACGCGTCATGGCTCTCGACCGTCTGCGGGCTGATGGCCAGCACCTGGGCGTCGACCTCGCGGAAGGCGTCGATGTCCGACGTGTAGCTGTTGAGCTGGCGCGTGCACACGGGCGTGTTGTCACCCGGATAGAACACGAGCACGACCGGTCGACCGGCGAACTGCGACAGCGAGAAGTCGCGGTGGCCGTCGGGCGTGCCGTCGGTGCCGGCCAGGGCGAAGTCGGGCGCCGGCTGGCCGACCCGTGCGCTCACCCGGCCTCCACGGTCTCGAGGATCGTGTCGGGGATGTCGAAGTTGGCGTGGACGGCCTGGACGTCGTCGTGGTCGTCGAGGGCGTCGATGAGCCGCAGCACCTTGCGCGCCGCCTCGGCCGTGTCGAGGGCGATGGTCGCCTGCGGCACCATCACCAGGTCGGACGAGTCGACCGGGATGCCGGCCTCGTCGAGCGCCGTGCGCACGGCGTGCAGGTCGGTGGCGGCCGTCGTGACCCGCCACGAGTCGCCGTCGTCGACGATGTCCTCCGCGCCGGCGTCGAGCGCGGTGAGCATCAGCTCCTCCTCGTCGACCGAGCGGGGCACGACCACCTGGCCCTTGCGGTCGAACTGCCAGGCCACGGCCCCGGGCTCGGAGGTGGAGCCGCCGTTCTTGGAGAAGATGTTGCGGACCTCGGCCCCGGTGCGGTTGCGGTTGTCGGTGAGCACCTCGACCATCACCGCCACCGCTCCGGGGGCGTAGCCCTCGTAGGTGATCTGCTCGTAGGTGACGCCCTCGAGCTCGCCCGTCCCCCGCTTGACGGCCCGCTCGATCGTGTCGATGGGGATCGACGCGTCGCGGGCCTTCTGGAACATGGTGCGCAGCGTGGGATTGGTGTCGGGGTCGCCTCCGCCCTCGCGCGCCGCGACCTCGACCTGGCGCAGCACCTTCGCGAACAGCTTGCCGCGGGCCTTGTCGTTGGCGGCCTTCTTGTGCTTGATGGTCGCCCACTTGGAATGGCCGGACATCTACACCACCTCTTCGAGGAACAGCTCGTGCAACCGGGGGTCGTCACCGAGCTCGGGATGGAACGCCGCGACGAGCACTGGGCCCTGGCGACAGAGGACGGGTCGGCGACCGACGGTAGCGAGGACGTCGACGTCCTCGCCGACCGATTCGACCACGGGGGCCCGGATGAACACCGCGTGGACCGGCGCGGCCTCGACGCCGGCGACGGCGAGGTCGGCCTCGAACGAGTCGACCTGGCGGCCGAAGGCGTTGCGCCGCACCGAGATGTCGATGGCGTCGAAGCAGCGCTGGTCGCTGCGGCCGTCCAGGATCTCGTGGCCGAGCAGGATCATGCCCGCGCACGTGCCGAAGGCCGGCATGCCGCCGGCGAGGCGCTCGGCGAGCGGTTCGAAGAGGCCGGAGGACTCGAGCAGCATCGACATGGTCGTCGACTCGCCGCCGGGCAGGACGAGGGCGTCGACGGTCGCGAGGTCAGCGACGGAGCGGACTGCCACCGGCTGCGCACCCAGGCGTGCGAGCATGGCGGCATGCTGTGCCGACGCGCCTTGCAGCGCGAGCACGCCGACCTTCACCTGGGGGCCTCTTTCCGGTGCACATGACAGCTCGATTGTACGGGCCGTGCTCCGACCTACGAGAATCGACGGCCGACTGGGACACAGGCAGGGGGCCGACCACCGCCGACCGGAGGATCTCCGTGCACGTCATGACCCGCGGCCGACAGCGAACCGCAACGCGACTCGCACGTGCCGGTACCCACCGCCGGACCGGCGCCGTCGTCGTCGGCCTGGCCCTGGTTGCGGCCGCCTGCTCGACCAGCACCGAGGCCGGCACCGACGCGCCCGCCGCCACCTTCGCTCGCTCCAGCGGCGAAGGGCTCGCCCTCACCGAGCCGATAGCCCAGGTCAGCGACCTGATCGGCCCCTGGGACGAGGACGCCCCGTGGACGATCGTGGGATCGGTCTTCGATCCCGAGTCCAGCGCCACCGTCGCGGCGACGTGGACCTCGGACGACGGCCGGCGCTGGGAGGCCGGCCGCGTCCCGCCGTCGTCCCGGGGCAGGGGCGAGTCGATGGCGGCCGCGGTGCCCACCGACCGCGGCCTGCTCGCGGTGGGCAAGGTCGGCGAGGGACCCGACGCCGACGCCGCCGTCTGGCTGCAGGAGGACGGCGACTGGAAGCTCACCCGGCCCGAGGCGATGGCGGGCGACCACGAGCAGTGGGCGTTCGCCGTGGCCCGCGGCGAGGGCGGCATCCTCGTCGCCGGCGGCGAGAGCGTCTGGGGCGAGGTGCGCCCGCGCCTGTGGTTCAGCCCCGACGGCGAGTCCTGGACCACCGTCGACGGTGGCCCGGGCGGCCCCCTCGACGCCACGGGCGAGGAGTCGGTGCGCGACATCACCGCCGTCGGGTCGGGCTTCGTCGCCGTCGGTTCCCGCACCCTCGACAGCGAGCAGGACGGCGTCGTCTGGCACTCCCCCGACGGCGAGTCGTGGGAGCAGGTCGACGCGCCCACGGTGGCGGGCGACGGCCGCCAGGAGCTGCTGACCGTCACCACCGCCGAGGGCATGGTCGTGGCCGGCGGTTACAGCGAGCACGGCGACGACGGCCAGGGCAAGCCCTTCGTCTGGCGTTCCCACGAGGGCCTCGAATGGGGGGCCGGCAAGGGCCCGCTGAAGGTCTCCGACCGGCGCATCGGCGCCAGGGACCTGGCCGTGCGCTCGCTCTCCGTCGGCGACAAGGGCCTCGTGGCCGCCGGTGGCAACGACTGGCAACCCCAGCTGTGGCTCTCGCCCGACGCCGGCGCCACGTGGGAGAGCTTGCCCGACCCCGTGCACGGCGAGATGTTCCAGGACGGCGTCGCCATCCGCGATGCGGTCGGGGCCCAGGAGGTCACCGTCGCGCTCGGCACCGAGCCGTCGGTGCTGCTGCTCGCCGGCGAACGGTGGGAGGACGCCACGGGCGACACCTTCCCCCGGGGCGGTGAGCAGCCGTTCGCCACCTCGGTGGCCTCGGGCGCGAAGGCGACCGTCGCCGCGGGCGGGCGCTACACGGCCCCCACCGGTGACCAGCGGGAGACGTACAGCGGCCAGGTCTGGCGGCACGTCGACGGCGGCTGGGACGCGGTCGACAGCGAGCACCTGTCCGGCGCCCACGTGCTGGACGTGACGGCGTTCGAGGGCGGGTTCGCGGCGGTCGGCATCGAGGACTTCGGCCGGGCGGACGAGCGCAAGGACGTCAGCGCCAACGTCGAGCCGGACGGCATCGTGTGGGTGTCGCCCGACGGCGAGACCTGGGCCCGCAGGGGCAGCAAGGACACGCGCATCGACGAGGCCTGGCTCGCCTACCTCGACGATCCCTCGCCCGAGCAGGCCGGCGCCATCGTCGACGTCGAGACGAGCGCGCCCCCGCAGTCCGTCGAGCCGGCCGGCGGCGAGGGCACCCGGTCGCTGGGTGCGGTCGCCCCGCTCGGCAGCGGGTTCCTCGCAGTGGGCACCGTCTACGAGAGCGGCGACGCCGACCCGATCGTGATCCGATCGCCGGACGGGCGCGAGATCACGGGCGAGGAGCCCGTGCACACGGGCCCCGGCATCCAGCAGTACAACGACGTGTGCGTCACCCCCGACAACGCATCCATCGCGGTCGGCAGCTCCGGCACCAACCGCGCCTTCGACGTCATCGTGGCCACCCGCAGCGCCGAGGGTGCGTGGGCGAGCGCCTCCGAACCGTCGTTCGAGGGTCCCGGCAGCCAGCAGGCCTACGCGTGCGCGGCGAGCGAGGAGGGGTTCATCGTCGTGGGCTTCGACGACCGCAGCGGTGGCTCCGACGCGCGGATCTGGACCTCCGAGGACGGCGCCGAGTGGACCGCGCTCGAATCCGGCCTGCTCGGCGGCACCGGCGACCAGTG
>JAFGPU010000278.1 GCA_016936035.1 Acidimicrobiales bacterium | reverse complement strand
TTGGGCCGGCTGGACCCGTCCGAGCGCGCCGCCGTGGCCGAGGAGGGCGGTCACCTGCTGGCGTTCGGCGCCGCCGGGGCCGACGACCACGATGTGCGCATCGAGGATGGGCCCTAACGCGCCTACTCGTCGCCGCCGGTGGGCCGCAGGTGCCCCAGGCGCCAGGTGCTGACCGCCAGCGTGACGATCACGATGGTCGTCAGCCGCGCCACCGCCGCCCAGCCCTGCGGGGTGCCGTCGCGCACGAGGCGCCAGCCGCCGGCGTCGTCGGCCAGGCCCGCGTACACCTGTTGCGCCTCCCACATGGGCGAGACCTGGGCGATGCCGGAGAGCGCCTCGCCCAGCAGGCGTTCGCCGAGGAACACCACGGCGAGCGCCCACACGGCGGAGCGGCGCGTGGTCACGCCGAGCATGACGAACAGGGCGATGTAGGCGGCCGATCCGGCGCCGGCGGCGACGGCCATGGCGACCAGACCTTCCGGCACGCCGGCGACCACGGTGGCCAGGACGAGCGCCGGCACTACGGTGACGAGGGCCACGATCCAACCGCCCAGCCACCGTCCGACGACGATCGTGGCGAAGCTGACCGGCGACAGCCAGGTGAACGCGAACGTGCCGGCTCGTCGGTCGGCGGCCAGCACGGCATCGCCGATGACCAGGCACGTGAGCGGCATCACCAGGCCGAACAGCCCCTGCTCGGCCACGAAGGCGAAGGCCCGCTGGGTCGTGGTGTCGGCGACGGTGGTGAGCCAGCCGAACAAGACCGCGCCGAGGCAGGGCAGGAGCACGCCCCACCAGCGCCGGGCCGGCAGGCAGGCCCGCAACGTGTAGCCGAGCACCGCCACGAACGGGCTGGGCAGCGATCGTGACCGGCTGGGCGGCGGGGGAGCGGGTGCGGTGGTCACTGCAGCAGCTCGCGGAAGACGCTCTCGAGCGAATCGTCGAGCGGCCGGACCTCGACGAGCCGCGCGCCGGCGTCGCGTGCGGCCCGGGGCAGCAGCTCGGCCAGCTCGCCGGCCCGCAGCGACGACACGACGAGCGAGTGGCCGTCGACCGTGACGCCCCGCACCACGTCGAGCCCCACCAGCCGGGCCGCGAGCGCGCGGGCCTGCGGCGTGCGCACCATCACCGATCGGGGGCGCTCGGCCAGCCCGTCGCGGATCGCGTGGTGTTCGCCGGCGGCGGCCAGCCGGCCGCGGATGACGACGATCTGTCGTGAGGCGAGTCGTTCGACCTCGTGCAGCACGTGCGAGCTGACGATGACGGTGTGCCCCTGGTCGCCGAGCGCGTGGAAGAGGTCGATGAGCGCGACCCGCTGGACGGGATCGGCGCCGTTGAGGGGCTCGTCGAGCACCAGGACCTGGGGGCGGGTGACCAGTGCGGCGGCGATCTTGGCCCGCTGGCGCATGCCCTTGCTGAAGCCGCCGACCTTGCGGTCGGCCACGTCGGTGAGCCCGACGGCCGCGAGGCACCGCTCGGGCAGCGTGGCGTCGTCGACCCGGTGCAGGGCCGCGGTGTACCGGACGAGCCGCCGGGCGGTCAGGGCGGGGGGCACCGCCTCGTCCTCGGGCACCAGCGCGACGGCCCGCTGGACGTCACGGTCACGGTGGGGGTCGCGTCCCAACACCCGGACGATCCCGTCGTTGAGCGGCAGCAGGCCGGTGATGGCCCGCATGAGCGTGGTCTTCCCCGCACCGTTGGGGCCGAGCAGCCCGGTGACGCCGGGACCGAACGAGCACGACAGCTCCGTCAACGCCACCTTGTGCCCGAACCACACCGACGCCTGCTGCACCGTGACGGTCGCGTCGTCGACGAACGCCGGGTCGGCCGCTGACGGGGACGGCGACGGGGGAGCGGGTGCCCGTGGTGATGCCGGCGGTGGCGGCGGTGGTGGCGGCGGTGGCGGGGGAGAGGACCGGGCGGGAGGCACCTCGCCGAGGGGGGCCGTCACAGATCGACCTCGCGGTAGCGGTGGAACAGCAGCGCCAGCGCGCTGAGGAGGACGACGAGGTAGGCGCCGACGGCGAGCACGCCGCCGCCGTCGACCCCGGACAGCCCGGACTCGGGGCCGATGTGGCCGAGGAACACGAGGTCGCGCACGGCCAGCGGCAGCGCGAGGACGTTGACGACGGCGAGCGCGGTGCTGCCGTCTGATGCCTGGACGAGGATGCCGGACACGGCGGAGGTGATCAACGCCATGCCGAGGATGGCGACACCGCCCACGATGCGCCGGTCGGTGAGCGACGCGAGCGCGACCCCGATGGCGGCGTAGTACAGCGCCAGGATGGCGACCGACACCGGCACCTGCCACAGCACCTCGGCGTTGTCGGTGAGGTAGTCGAGGGCCCCGTCGCTGACCAGCATCTGCCCGACGAACAGCACGACGTGGGGGAGGAAGCCGAAGCCGAACACGATGGTCGCCATCGCACCCACCTTGGCCACCACGTAGTCGACGCCGGTCAGCGGCCGGGAGAAGAGCAGCGGCAGCACCCGCTGCGCCCGGTCCGGGCACACGATGTCTGGTGCGGTGAGCGCGACGAACAGTAGCAGCGCCGTCGACACGCCGACGTACTCGCGATAGGTGAAGAACTCGAACTCGGGCAGCTCGAGCGGGTCGTCCTTGATGGCGTACCCGACGCCGACGTTCACGATCGCCGGCACCGTGGTGATGGCGAGGAGCGACCAGGGGAAGTACTTCTGCCGCCAGGAGCGTCGCAGGCCCAGCGCTCGACGCACGGACAGGCGCCACAGGGCCATCGTCGCGTGGCGGCGCCCGCCGCGGGGACCGTCGTAGGGCCGGTAGCCCCGGTCGTAGACGGCGCCCGGCATCGTCGGGGGCAGGGTGGTCATCGGCCGGCTTCCTGGAGGAACAGGTCGTCGAGCGAGCGATGGCGTGTCGTCAGGGCGTACAGCCGCAGGCCGTTGTCGGCCACCGTGTCGCGCACGATGTCGAACGCGATCTCGCCGTGCTCACGGGTGTCGACCTCGACGCTGTGGGCGTCGACCGCCCGCGCCGCGAGACCCCGCTCGGCCAGGGCGGCGGCCACCACCTCGACCGCGCCCGCACGGCCCCCCACCTCGACGCGCAGGACACCGGTCGTCTGCATGAGCTGGTCGATGGGGCCGGCCAGCACCAGGCGGCCGCGGTCGATCATGACCACGTGGTCGCACACGCGCTGCACGTCGTCGAGCAGGTGCGTCGCCAGGATGATCGAGATGCCGAAGCCGGCCAGGCGGCCCACCAGCTCGAGCATGTCCTCGCGCCCGACCGGGTCGAGGCCTGCGGTCGGCTCGTCGAGCAGCACGAGCTGTGGGTCGGCGACCAGGGCCTGGGCCAGCTTGGTCCGTTGGCGCATGCCGGTGGAGAACCCGCCGACGGGCCGGAACCGGGCCTCGTCCAGCCCCACGAGGTCGAGCACGTCCGACGCCCGCTGGCGTGCGGCGCGGGGCGGAAGCCCGGCGAGCTCGCCGAAGGTGGCGACGACGTCCGACGCGGTCTGGTCGAGCGGCAGGCAGTCGTGCTCGGGCATGTACCCGAGACGGCTGCGGATGCCCACGGGGTCGGCGGCCACGTTCCGTCCCGTCACCTCGAGGGCACCCGACGACGGTTGCATCAGCCCGAGCATGAGCCGGAACAGCGTGGTCTTGCCGGCGCCATTGGCGCCGACGAGCCCGACCGAGCCTGGTGGCACCTCGACGGTCAGACCGGCGAGGGCGACGGCCCCGCCGCCGTAGTCCATGGTCACGGCGGTCGCGCGGAGGAGGGGCGGGACCGGCACGGGGTGCATCGGGGCGCAGTCTCGCGCAGCACGGCGACCGCGGGTCTGCACGGCCCGTCACACCGTGCCGGGCGCCCTATGCCTCGCTGTGGGTGACCGGCTCCTCGCCCATCCACTCGCGCAGGGTGTTCTTCAGCTTGAGCTGCTGGATGAAGATGTCGTGCTCGGGCAAGAGATCGGGGCGGGCGGTCATCGGCGCCTTGAAGTAGAAGCTCAGCCACTCCTGCACGCCGTTCTCGCCGGCGCGAGCGGCCAGGTCGAAGAACAGGGCGAGGTCCAGCACGAGCGGCGCGGCGAGGATCGAGTCGCGGCAGAGGAAGTCGATCTTGATCTGCATCGGGTAGCCCATCCACCCGAAGATGTCGATGTTGTCCCACCCCTCCTTGTTGTCGCCTCGGGGCGGGTAGTAGTTGATGCGGACCACGTGGGAGATGTCCGAGTACAGCTCGGGGTAGGCGTCGGGCTGGAGGATCGTGTCCAGCACGCCCAGCTTCGAGACCTCCTTCGACCTGAAGTTCTCGGGGTTGTCGAGGACCTCGCCGTCGCGGTTGCCGAGGATGTTCGTCGAGAACCAGCCGTTCAGGCCGAGCATGCGCGCCTTCAGGCCGGGGGCGAGGATCGTCTTCATCAGGGTCTGGCCGGTCTTGAAGTCCTTGCCGCCGATCGGCACGCCGTTGCGCTCGGCCAGCTCGGTCATGCAGGGCAGGTCGCAGCTGAGGTTGGGTGCGCCGTTCGCGTACGGGACCCCGCTCATGATCGCGGCGTAGGCGTAGATCTGGCTCGGGCTGATCATCGGGTCGTTGGCTGCGAGCCCGGCCTCGAACGCCTCGACGGTCTGGTGCACCTCGGTGACGTCCCGGTAGGCCTCGGTCGAGGCGCACCAGACCATGACGAGCCGGTCGCACTCGTTGTCGACCCGGAACCGCTCGATGTCGTCCATCAGCGCCTGGGCCAGATCCAGCTTCGTGGCCCCGGTCTTCACGCGGGTGCCCTCGAGCCGGCTCACCCAGTCCTTGTCGAACACCGCGTCCATCGCCACGACGCCCTCGAGGTCGGCCGAGATCGCGGCGATGTCCCGCTCCTCGAGCACGCCGGCGGTGCGCGCCGCCTCGAGGGCGTTGGGCGAGATCGGGTCCCAGGCCCCGAAGACGAGGTCGTCGAGCGTGGCGAGCGGAACGAAGTCCTTGATCAGCGGGTTGCGGTCCTCGACGCGCTCCCCGAGGCGGATGTGCGCCATCTGGCTGAGCGACCCGATCGGGGTGCTCCCGCTCTGGCGGGCTTGGAGGACGCCGGCGATCACCGTGGAGGCCACAGCGCCGAGGCCGGGAAGGAGGACGCCCAACCGGCCGGTGGCCGGGGCGATGGTGCGAGCGGTCATGGGGCGATCGTAAACGAACGTGTTGCATTGTGGGTGATTGTTCAGGAAGCCTGAACGATGTGCGGTCGCTCCCGAACCTGTCCGTCCAGCAGCTCGACTACCTCGTCGCCGTGCACGAAGCGCCGACGTGGGCGGATGCCGCGACGGCGGTCGGCGTCACTCCGTCGGCGTTGAGCCAGGGTCTCGCCGAGCTCGAGCGCCGGCTCGGGGTCACCCTGTTCGCTCGGGACGGTCGGCGGCGGGTGCCCACCGAGGCCGCTGCGGTCGTGCTCGACCACGCCCACGCCGTGCTGGCCCGCACGCAGGACCTCGCCCACTGGGCCGAGCGGCGGCGCAGCGGCACGACCGGCGCACTGCGGGTCGGGATGATCGACGCGGCGGCGACGATCCACTGCGCTGCGGGCCTGGCCGCGTTCCGCGCCTCGCGCCCCGGCGTCGACCTTCGCCTCCAGGTGGGCCCATCGGGGGAGCTGCTACGGGGTCTCGTCGCCGCCCGCCTCGACGTGGTGGTGTGCGTCGCGCCCGCCGTCCTGCCCGAGGGCGTCACCGCTGCGCCGCTGCTCGACGAGGAGCTTGCCGTGTACGCACCGGTGGACGGGCCGCCTCGGGCGTGGGGTCCGTGGGTGACCTACCCGGTCGGCTCGCAGACGCGGGAGCTCGTGCTCGATGCC
>JAFGPU010000277.1 GCA_016936035.1 Acidimicrobiales bacterium | reverse complement strand
GGGGACACCGCCCTTATTCAAGACATCGTTTGAGTAGTCGCCTTCTTCGCCTACACTCTCGTTCATGGCAGGCACCGGGAGGCAGCGGTTTTCGAGGGCCCGGACGGCCCGGTCGTGACCGCCACCGCCGCTGCGAGGGGCGCCGAGTCCCCGGCCGTGCGACTCGGGCTGCGGGAGAACCTGCCGCAGTTCGCCCTGCTGGTGCTCATCAACGCGCTGGTCGGCGCCACCGTGGGCCAGGAGCGCACCGTCCTTCCGCTGCTGGCCGAGGACGTGTTCGGCCTCGAGGCGTACTCGGCGATGCTGTCGTTCATCGCCGTGTTCGGCGTCTCCAAGGCGATCACGAACCTGTTCGCGGGCGCCTTGGGTGACCGGTTCGGCCGCAAGCCCGTCCTCGTCGCGGGCTGGCTCGTCGCCCTGCCCGTGCCCTTCCTGTTGATGTGGGCACCGACGTGGGGATGGGTGTTGGTCGCCAACGCCCTGCTCGGCATCAACCAGGGGCTCACGTGGTCGCTGACGGTCATCATGAAGATCGACCTCGCCGGCCCGGCCCGCCGCGGCCTGGCCATGGGCCTCAACGAGGGCGCCGGCTACGGCGCTGTCGCCGTCGCCGCCTGGGTCACGGGCTGGATCGCCTCCGAGTACGGGCTGCGCCCCGAGCCGTTCTACTTCGGTGTCGTCCTGGCCATCGTCGGGCTGGGACTGTCCGCGCTGTTCGTGCGCGAGACCACCGGGCACGTCGCCCACGAAGCCGCCAGCCACCAGACGCGCGACGGGCACCCCGGTGACGACCTCACGTTCCGGCAGGTGTTCGCCACCTCCACCTGGCGCAACCGCTCGCTGTCGGCCACCAGCCAGGCCGGCCTCGTCAACAACCTCAACGAGGGCATGGCCTGGGGGCTGTTCCCCCTGTTCTTCGCCGCCGCCGGCCTGTCCGTGGGGCGCATCGGGCTCGTCATCGCCATCGCGCCGGCGGTGTGGGGCGTCGGCCAGCTCTTCACCGGGGCCCTGTCCGACAGGGTCGGCCGCAAGTGGCTCATCGCCGGCGGCCAGTGGACCGAGGCCACGGGCCTGCTGCTCATCGCCCTCGGGGACGGCTTCTGGGTGTGGGCTGCGGGCAGCGCCATCTTCGGCGCCGGTACCGCGATGGCCTACCCGACGCTCATCGCCGCCATCGGCGACATCGCCCACCCCATCTGGCGGGCCCGGGCCGTGGGTGTCTACCGCCTGTGGCGCGACCTCGGGTTCGCCGTGGGCGCCGTCCTCTCCGGCGTCCTCGCGGACGCGGCCGGCATCAGCTTCGCCATCGTCGTCGTCGCCGCCGTCACCGCCGTCAGCGGCGCCGATGTCGCCATCCGCATGCGCGAGACCCTCCATCGGCCGCCGCTGCCCGCCACCCCCGCATGAGCGGGCAAGATCACGCCGTGCACCTGCCCGACGTCGCCGGCGTGCTCGCGGTCTGCGCCCATCCCGACGACGAGTCGTTCGGCCTCGGAGCCATCCTGCACGCGTTCGGGGAGCGGGGCGCCAAGTCCGCCGTGCTCTGCTTCACCCACGGGGAGGCGTCCACCCTCCACGATGTCGCCGGCGACCTGGGCGCCGTCCGCGGCGCCGAGCTCACCGCGGCCGGCACCCACCTCGGCGTGCAGCACGTCGACGTCCTGGACTACCCGGACGGCACGCTGGCCGCCGAGCGGGTCGAGGGACTCGCCGCGCACGTCGTCGGCGCCGCCCGCGACGTCGGCGCCGACGCGCTGCTCGTGTTCGACCACGGCGGCGTCACGGGCCATCCCGACCACCAGGCGGCGACGGACGCCGCGATCGCAGCAGCCGACGAGCTCGACCTCCTCGTGCTCGCCTGGGCGATCCCCACGGCGATCGCTGACGCCCTCAACGCCGAGTTCGGAACCGCCTTCGTCGGCCGAGACCCCGATGCCTGCGACATCGTCCTCGACGTCGACCGGTCGGCCCAGCTCGCGGCGATCCGGTGCCACGCCAGCCAGTCGTCCACCAACGCCGTCCTGCGGCGCCGCCTCGAGCTCCAGCGGAACACCGAATGCCTCCGGGTACTCCGCCCGCGATCAGCTCACGGCTGGAGCACGTAGCGCCCGCGCACGCCGCCCTTGGCCACGGTCCGGTGGGCGTCGGCGACGTCGTCCATCGGGACGGCCGCATGGACCCGCGCCGGCAGCTCGCCCGTGGCGGTGCGTGCGAGCAGGTCGCCCAGGCGGGCGGCGTCGGGGCGGGTCTCGACCGCGGCGACGGTGATCCCCCGCTCGGACGCCGGCGCGGCGTTCGGTCGCACGCCGACGAACGTCCCTCCGTCGTCGACCAGCGCGAGGCCGCGCTCCTGCAGGACCGCAGCGTCCGCGACGGCGTCCCAGCCCGGCTCGGCGTGGGTGGTGAACCCGACGCCCAGGCTGCGGACGAACGCCTCGTCGTGAGGTCGGGCCAGTCCGGTCACCTGCCAGCCGCGCTCTCGCGCCAGCGCTGCGACGTAGCCGCCGACCGCGCCGGCCGCCCCGGTCACCAGCAGCCGGTCGCCGTCGCCCCGGGCGTCGCCCAGCAGGTCGACGATCTGCGCGGCCGCCAGCCCGTTGAGCGGGACCGTCGACGCGGCAACCAGGTCGAGACCGTCGGGTACGACGGCGACGGCGCCGGCCGCGACGACCAGCTGCTCGGCGTAGGTGCCGTGATCGCGGTCGAAGCCGACCACCAGGCCGGCGACCCTGTCACCGGGGGCCAGGTCGACGCCGGGGCCGGTCGCGACGACGGTGCCGGCGAAGTCCCAGCCCAGGCCGGTCCATCGTGGCTGGTGGATGAGGCCCATCGCGTGGAAGGTGCCACCGGCGACCCCGAGGTCGACAGGGTTCACCGGTGCGGCGGCGACTGCGACGCGGACCTCGCCCGGCCCGGGTGCGCGGACGGGGACGTCGATGATCTCGATCGAGTCGGGGCCGCTCGGCGTGCGGACGACTGCTGCTCGGAAGGTGGACGTGCTCACGGCTCTGCTCCTCGTGTCTCGTGGGGAGGGGTGTGCACGCCATTGTCGACCCGCTACTCTCTCATAGGAAGTAGGCACCTCAGAGTGCGTAAGTTCCCCTACGGAAAGGCGCGGTCGATGCCGTCCGAGAGCGCGAAGCAGAGGCGGGCGCAGGCGAAGCTGGACTACGACGCGTTCCTGACGAACTGCCCCAGCCGCCAGCTGCTGGCCCGGATCTCCGACAAGTGGGTGACGTTGATCCTGGCGGCGCTGGGTGGCGACGGACCGTCCGCCGGGGCCGGCGGCACCGGCGAGGCGCGGCCGCTGCGCTACTCCGAGCTCTCCCGCCGGCTGGCCGGGGTGAGCCAGAAGATGCTCACCCAGACCCTCCGCTCGCTCGAACGCGACGGCCTGGTCACGCGCACGGTCACACCCACCGTCCCGGTCACCGTGCACTACGAGCTCACCGAGCTCGGCTCCTCGCTGCAGGAGCTCATGTGGGGTGTCAAGGACTGGGCCGAGGCGCACATGGACGAGGTCCTCGCCAACCGCGACGAGTACGACGCCCGGCCCGCCTGATCGCGGCGCGCGGCCGACCCCGACGCG
>JAFGPU010000027.1 GCA_016936035.1 Acidimicrobiales bacterium | reverse complement strand
GATCGTGCCCCGCTCGGTGTCGCAGTGGGGCCCGAAGTCGATGGTGTCGAGGTCGACGCCCTCGAGCTCGGCCTTCTGGGGCGTCATGGGCCCCGACCGGATCAGGTCCTCCTGGCCGGCGATCTCGGCGCTGCCGCCGCCGTCGCCACCGTCGTCGTCGCCCCCGCCACCGAAGACCACCACGGCCCCGGCGATCAGTGCGACCACGGCCGCGATGGGCCCGTAGCGCTTGGCGGTTGCCCGCCAGGCCGGAGGCTTCCCCGACGGCGACGTGCCGTTCGGGGAGCCACCGCCTGCGGCGGTCTCTTCTGTGGTCGTCATCGCAAGGTCCCCTCCCGTTGCGCGATGGTGCCGCCGGTCATGCGGGCGGCGGATAGTCGGGCGCCCGGTCCTCTTCGGGCACCTCGTCGTAGACGGTCACCGAGGCGTCGACGTCGAACAGCCCGGCCTCCTCCAGCGAGGTCGGCAGGTCGCCGATCGTGTAGCGCTCGCCACCGTTGGCGTAGCGGTACATGCCGGTGCCCTCGTTGCCGACCTCGTCCTCGCCGGTGGCCTCCGGGTCGAACCAGATGATGGCCACGTCGTCGCTGCCGCCCCAGTCGAACTCGGGCCAGACGCCGTGATCGCCCCGCGACGTCTGCACCTCGGTGGGGCCTCCACCCGACACCGGGTAGCGCAGCAGGCCGTCGCGGAAGGTTTCGGGCGTGAGCTCGGGCCCGGCCAGGTGCACGCCGGTGAAGATGGTGCGCAGGTACGGCTCGAACACGTTCACGTTGGTGTTGGCCGGCTCCTTGCCGAACGCCCACTCGTAGATCTGGAACGCGCCGTTGGTCGACCGCTCGCCGCGGGCGCCGATGAGCGACATGCCGAAGCCGTTCTTCCACTGGTCGGGGTCGAGCTGCCGGGCGAACAGGGTGGTGTCCATCAGCACGCTCGGGCCGAGGATCCACTCGGGGTGGTAGCCCTGCGCGGTGGCCTCCTCGGTCAGCGAGGCGGGGGTCAGCGGATCGCCGTAGTAGATGACCGTGGTGACCCCGGCTTCCATGAGCTTGCCGATGGTGGTGCGGGCGTTCTCCTGGGCACGCGCCAGGTCGAGGGTGAACTCGACGTCGGTCGCCAGCTCGACGCCGTTGTCGGCCAGCGCGGTCTTCAAGGCTTCGAAGACGGGCTGGTGGTCGCCGTCGGGCGTGTCGTAGTGCAACAGCCCGTACACGCGGTCCTGCTCGCGCAGCGCCTCGTCGCCCGCCAGCTCGGCCTTGCCGGGGCCGGCCAGGTTGCCGACCATCTCGGCCGCCAGCGCGGCCGCCTGGTTGGGGGTGGGGCCGCCTTGCCAGACGAACGGCTCGTACTCGGTGACGATGTCCTCGTTCAGCGCCAGCGCGCACCCGGGGCCGCAGACGATGCCCTCGGAGGCGAGAGCGGCGGAGAACACCGGACTGGACTGCAAGGGCCCGCCGATGACCGCGAAGGGCTCCATCTCGGCGATGGCGGCGGCGTCGGCCCGCGCCTTCTCGGCGTCGTCGCCGGCCCCGGTGCCGGTGTAACTCTCGACGACCACCGTGCGGCCGTAGGTCTCGAACAGGTCGTTGTACAGGTCGACGAAGTCGGCGACGGTCGCGGCCGCCGACTCGGGGTCGATCTGGGCGCCGGCGCCCTCGGCCGTCGCTGCGGTGAGCGGGTCGAGCGCCGGGTCGGTCTGGTAGTAGACGATCTTGACCTCGTCCTCGGTCACGCCCGCGTAGGTGGCGCCCCCGTTGTCGCCCTCGAACGGCTCGACGCAGGGCGGGGCGTAGACCGAGACGAGCTCGATGCGCCCGGTCTCGGTGTCGCACGTCGGACCGAAGTCGACGTCGGTCGCACCTTCGAGCTCGGCCTTCTCCGGCGTCATGGGGCCGGAGCGGATCAGGTCCTCCTGGGTGGCCGTCCCGGTGCCGGAGGCGGTGTCGTCGCCGTCGTCGTCTCCCCCACCGCCGAAGAGCACCACGGCGCCGGCGATCAGGACCACGACGGCGGCGATCGGGCCGTAGCGCTTGAGGCCGGTCAGCCAACTGGGCTGCCCGGGTGGCGGCGTGGCCCCGCTGGTGGTCGTCGTGTCGTCGGTCGAGGTCATGGACGACTCCTCTCGCTGTCGATGGCTGTCGGGTGCCACACGGCGGGCAGGTCAACCCGGTGCGGGCGCACCGGAACGGGTGATGGCGGCGGCGTCGGTGCCGAGGTACGACGCGACCACCGCGGGATGCTCGATCACGTCGTTGGGCGCGCCCTCGGCCACGATCCGGCCGAGGTCGAGGGCGATGAGGCGGTCGGAGATCGAGCTGAGCAGCGGCAGGTCGTGCTCGATCACCAGCAGGCTGGCGCCGAGCTCGTCGCGCACCCGGCGCAGCATCGGGGCGAGCGCCTCGGCCTCGCGCTGGGCGATGCCGCTGGAGGGCTCGTCGAGCAGCAGCACGGTGGGCCCTTGCGCCAGCACGCACGCCAGGTCGACGACGCGCCGGGTGCCGGTGGACAGCTCGCGCACGAACTTGTCGCGGTAGGCCCCCAGCGCGAGCAGCTCGATCAGCTGGTCGACGCGGGCGTTGACGTGCTGCTCGGAGTCGTTGACCGACGGCAGGTGCAGGGTGGCGGCGATGGGGTCGCGCACCTGGACGTGCTGCTCGAGGGCGACCGCGATGGCCTCGTGGACGGTGAGGCCCGGGAACAGGCGGCCGTCCTGGAACGAGCGGCCCAACCCCCGCCACGAGCGCACGTGGGTGGGCACGTCGTGCAGGTCGACCATCTGGCCGTTCGACCGCAGCCGGATGGTGCCGGTGTCGGCCGCCGTGTAGCCGGAGATGACGTCGAACAGGGTGGTCTTGCCGGCGCCGTTGGGTCCGATGAAGCCCAGGACCTCGCCGGGGCGCACGTCGAAGGACACGCCACCGAGCGCCTGCAGCCCACCGAACCGGCGGGTCACGTCGCGCACCTCGAGCACGGGCGGTCCCTCGCGCAGGCCCGAGCGCGGCGCCGCGTCCGCGCTCTCGGACCCGACCTCGGCGGCCGCCGCCCGGAGGAACACCGAGCGCAGCAGGTCGGGCCGTTCGAGCAGCTCGGCGGTCGGCCCCTCGAACCGCACCTCGCCCTTCTCCATGAAGTAGGCCCGGTCGGCGACGGTCAGCGCCACGTTCACCGACTGCTCCACCAGGATGACGGTGGTGCCCTCGTCGCGCAGCGCGCGCACCACCTCGAGCAGCTGGGCCACGATCGAGGGCGCCAGCCCCAGCGACAGCTCGTCGATCATCAGCAGGCGGGGCTTGCCGATGAAGGCCATGCCCAGGGTGAGCATCTGCTGCTGGCCGCCCGACAGGTTGCCGGCCGGCTCGTCGAGCCGGTCGCGCAGGACGGGGAACATGTCGAGCACCCGCTCGGTGTCGGCCCGGGTCTCGGCCGCCCG
>JAFGPU010000026.1 GCA_016936035.1 Acidimicrobiales bacterium | reverse complement strand
GTCGCCCGGATCACCGAGCTCGCCGGATGCTCCCGGGCGTCCTTCTACCAGTACTTCTCCGGCAAGGAGGACGTGTTCCGCCACCTCGCCGGGCAGGTCGCCCGCCAGCTCAGCGCCTCGACCGAGGCGCTGGGGCTGGTCACCCCCGATGCCGACGGCCGGCGGGCCATCCGGGCGTGGGTCGCCCGCTACGCCGAGGTCTACGAGCGCTACGAGCCGGTCTTCCAGGTCTTCCAGGCGGCGGCCGAGAGCGATGCTGCGGTGGCGGGCGGCTCCGCACGCACGGCCGAGCGCCACGTCGCCGCCTTCCGATCCCGGCTGACAGCCACCACCCTGCCGCCGCGCCAGCTCGACCCCGTCATCGCGCTGCTGCTCGGATGCGTGCCGCGGACCTTCGACATCGCCGGCATCCTGCGGGCGGCCGCCCCGGGGGCCGCCCCGCCCGACCGCATCGAGGACGCCGTCGCCGACGTCGTGCACCGCACGTTGTACGGGCTCCAGGCCGTCAACGTGCACCCACCCGCCCGCCGGCCGCCGCCGACCATCGAGTTCAGCCCCGCCGTGCGCGAGGCGCTGGACGACGACGGCGCGGCGCGGCACCTGACCCCCGGTGGCCGGCGCACCCTGCAGGCTCTGATGGACGCCGGACGCACGCTGTTCGTGGCGCGCGGCTACCACGACACGCGCATCACCGACGTCGCCGCCACCGCCGGGCTGTCCAAGGGCGCGTTCTACCGCTACTTCGAGAGCAAGGACGGCCTCGCCCAGGTCCTCGCCCTGCAGGCGATCCGCACGGTGTCGACCACGCTGGCCGACTTCCCCGCCGCCACCCCCGACGGCGCCGCCCGCACGGCCGCCGTCCGGCGATGGCTCCGGCGCTACCACGCCACCCAGGCCGGCGAGGCGGCGATGATCCGCGTGTGGGCCGACTCCTCGCCGGAGGGCGCCTCGTTCGAGAGGGACTCGGCTGCCGCGCTCGACTGGGGCCGGCGCCGCATGGCCCGCTTCCTCGGGGCTCGAGGGTTCGGAGACGTCGACTCCGAGGCCGTCGTGGCCGTGGCGCTGCTCGGCACGTTCGGGGCCCAGGACGGCGCCGCGGCCGCGATCGACGCGGCGGCCCACATCTTCGAGCGCGGGCTCCTCGGCCGCTGACCCGTCGTTCGCGACACGCGGTCCCGGGCTTTCGACGAGCGGCGCATACGGTCTAACATCTCGGTCACATCCGGAACGAGGGGGATCGATCGTGCGAACGGTGGTCGTGGGCGCTTCGAGTGGTCTCGGGCGTTGCATCGGAGTGGGCCTCGCCCGGCGGGGCGGTCACGTGGCCCTGCTCGCCCGGCGCCGCGAGCGGCTCGACGACGCCGCCAAGGACGCCGGCCCCGGCACGCTGGTCGTCGAGTGCGACGTCACCGACGCGGCATCGTGCCGCGCCGCGATCGACGAGGCGGCAGCCGGCCTGGGCGGCATCGACGCGCTCGTGTACACGCCCGGCATCGGGCCGCTCAAGAAGCTGGTCGACACCGACGCCGAGACGTGGCGCAGCGTGTTCGACACCAACGTCACCGGCGCGGCGCTGGTCACCGCGGCCGCGGTCCCCCACCTCGACGAGTCGGGAGGGTGCGCGGTCTACCTCTCGTCCGTGAGCGGCTCGGTCACACCGCCGTGGCCGGGCCTCGGCGCCTACGCGGTCAGCAAGGCGGCGCTCGACAAGATGGTCGACGCCTGGCGGGGCGAGCACCCCGGCATCGGCTTCACCCGGGTGGTCGTCGGCGACTGCGCCGGCGGCGAGGGCGACGCCATGACGGGGTTCCCCATGGGGTGGGACCTCGACCTCATGGCCGAGGTGCACCCCATCTGGGTCTCCCGCAACTACCTGTCCGGCACGTTGATGGACGTCGAGCACCTGGTCGCCATGGTGCACGCCGTGCTCGACCGCGGCGCCACGTTGTCGGTGCCGTCGATCACCGTCGCGCCCCGCCCGGTCAGCCCGTAGCCGTCGTGGCGCCCGGCCCGCGCAGGGCCGAGCAGACGCCCCCGTCGACGAGCACGTCGACGCCCGTCACGAAGCTGGCCGCGTCGGACAGCAGGAAGGCGACGACGGCAGCGACCTCGTCGGGCCGGGCGATGCGGCCGAGGGGCGTGCGCTCGACCAGCACCTCCATGAACGGCTGGCTCGCCGCCTCCTGCCGGCCCTGCGGCGTGTCGACGATGCCGGGCGAGACCGAGCAGGCGCGGGCGCCGACCGGCCCGAGGCGCACGGCCTCCTGCTGCACGAAGCGCTGGACCCCCCGCTTGGCCCACGCGTAGGCCAGGCCCGGGTCCTCGACCGCCGGCCCGAGCGCAGCGTGGATGCGGTCG
Organism: Acidimicrobiales bacterium; assembly: GCA_016936035.1. Lineage (GTDB taxonomy): Bacteria > Actinomycetota > Acidimicrobiia > Acidimicrobiales > VFJN01 > ZC4RG19. The sequence goes on along the minus strand of JAFGPU010000026.1, from coordinate 4,014 downwards.
GGCAGCGCGCCGTCGAGCGGCTCGTCCAGCGCGGCGTCGGCGGCGGCGTGCGGTGCGGTGATGCCCAGCAACGGGGCCATCGAGGCGAAGCACACCATCGCCGTCCCCGAGGTGGCGAGCGGCCGCAGCGCCTCGGCCAGCAACGCCGTGCCCACCAGGTCGACCGCGAAGATGCGGCGCCAGTCGGCCATGGTCGGCGAGACCCCCGCGGCGTGGGCGACGGCCCGAAGGGTGCCCCGCTCGGCGACGCGGGCCGCCAGCCGGCCGAGGGCCTCGCGGTCGGTGACGTCGGCGACGACGGGCTCGACGACGGTGCCGGGCGCCGCGGTCGCCAGGCTGGCGGCTGCCGCGGTCACGGCGGCCTCGTCCCGGTCGACCAGCAGCACGGCGTCGACCATGTCGACCAGGCGCTGCGCGCAGGCCAGGCCCATCCCCCGCCCGGCGCCCGTGGCGATGCCCACGGTCGTCACGTCAGGCCGGTTCCGGCTCGCCGAGGTAGGCGCGTTCGAGCTGCGTGCTGTCGTCGCGCAACTCGTCGGCCGCACCCCGGAGGACGATGGCCCCGCGGTTGAGGACGGCCGCCTCGTCGGCGACGCCCAGCGCGAGCTTCACGTGCTGCTCGACGAGCACGATGGCGGCGCCGTGGTCGCGGGCGATGCGCCGGACGGTGTCGAACAGCGTCTCGACGATGAGGGGGGCGAGCCCCATGCTCATCTCGTCGACGAGCAGCACCTTGGGCTGCTGGATGAGGGCGCGGGCCAGGGCGAGCATCTGCTGCTCGCCCCCCGACAGGGCGCCGGCCGAGATGCGCCAGCGCTGGCCCAGCGCAGGGAAGATGTCGACCAGGTCGCGCGCCGCCGGTCCGCCTCGCCGCCTGGCGACCTCGAGGTTCTCCTCGACGGTCAGCGTCATGAAGAGCGACCGGTCGTCGGGGACGAGCACGACGCCGGCGTGGCTGGCGGCGACCGCGTTCCCCGGGCGCAGCGCGACACCGTCGACGCGCACCTCACCGGCCCGGGCCGGCAGCAGTCCGGCCAGCGTGAGCAGCAGCGTCGACTTGCCGGCGCCGTTCGGGCCCAGCAGGGCCACCACCGTTCCCGCGCGCACGTCGAGGTCGAGGTCGCGGAACACGACGGTCGAACCCCGACCTCCCGTGCAGCCCCGGCACTCGAGCCGGGCACGCGCTCGTCCGGGCTCGCTCGGCGCCTCCACCACAGGACCACGCTCGCTCATGCCGTCACCGCCTCTGTGTCGTGCATCGTGCCGAGGTACGCGTCGGCGACCGCCCGGTTCGACCGGATCGCGTCCGGGGGACCCTCGGCGATCACGGCCCCGAAGTCCAGGACGTAGACGTGGTCGCACACGTTCAGCACGAGGTTGACGTCGTGGTCGACGAGGAGCATCGACGTGCCCGACGAGCAGATGGCGCGAATGCGCTCGCCGAGCCAGGTGCTCTCCTCGCTGTCGAGCCCGGCGGCCGGTTCGTCGAGCAGCAGCACGCGGGGCTCCGCGACGCAGGCCCGGGCGATCGACACGAGTTGGCGCTCGCCCTGGCTCAGCTCGCCGGCCGGCCGGTCGCGCAGTGCCGCGATCCCGACGTTGTCCAGCGCCCGTTCGACGGCGGCGCGGCGCTCGGCGTGGCGACGGCCCAACGCCGCCACGCTGACGTTCTCCTCGACCGAGAGGTCGTCGTAGAGCTCGAGCGACTGAAACGTGCGGGCCAGGCCCGCCCGCACGCGGGCGTGCGGAGCGAGCGCGTCGATGCGCCGCCCAGCGAGCCCGACCGAGCCGGTCGCCCCGGCGAAGCCGGTGACGGCATCGATGACGCTGGTCTTGCCGGCTCCGTTCGGCCCGATGAGGCCGACGATCGTGCCCGCGTCGACGCGGAGCGACACGTCGTTGACGGCGACGACGCCGCCGTAGCGCACCGTCAGGTGGTCGAGATCGAGCACGGCGGCGCCGTCCACGGCCCGGGCGCCGTCGGGTGCCACGACCACCGCCCCGGCACCGGCGGCCGTGGCAGCCGCCGGCTCGGCGGTGGCCACCGCCGGGCGGCCGACGCCGGCGTCGCCCTCCTGCCGACCGGCCCGCCACCGGGCCCAGCGGTCCGCGAGCTGGTGGCCCACGGCGGCGACGCCCTCGGGGTTGGCGATCAAGGTGACGATGAGGAGGACGCCGCTGATGACGTGGAACCACGCGCCGAGGTCGACCCACCGATCGAGCGCGATGAACGTGATGCCCGTCGAGGCGAGGATGCCGGCGTTGATGCCACCCCACACCGAGGTGATGCCCGCCAGGTAGGCCGTCGACAGCAGCGCGAGGCCCCCGATGGCGGTGAACGAGTCGAAGGTGACCACCCCCCGCCGGTACGCCAGCAGGCTGCCGCCCAGGCCGGCGATGAACGAGGCGAGCGCGAAGCTGAGCACCTTGACCCGCACGACGTCGACGCCGGCTGCCGCGGCCGAGCGCTCGTTGGCCCGGACGGCGAGCATGGCCGAGCCGAGCGTGCTCCGGCGCAGGAGCGCGACGCCGAGGGCGACGGCGACGAGCGTGACCAGGCACACGAGGCCGAACTCGATCCTGGGGAAGTCCCGGCCGGCGCCGATCCCCAGGTCGACGCCCAACATCGACGGTGGCGCGATGCGGGCGCCGGAGCTGGGCACGACGTCGGAGTTGCGGAACCACACGGCCTCTATGGCGTACGCCAGCGCCAGCGTCACGACGCCGAGCGTCAGACCGCGGGTCCGTAGCGCCGGCAGCCCCACCACCACGCCGACGACGGTGGCGACGAGCGCCGCCAGCAGCGGCGCGAACGGGAACGGCACGCCCCAGTCGTCGGTGAGCGTGCTGAGGCTGAACGCCGCGGTGCCGGCCAGGGCGAGCTGGGCGAGCGACACCTGGCCGGCGTACCCGGTGACGACGACGAGGGAGAGCCCGATGACAGCCGAGATGAACGTGCCGATGATCGCGGCGCGCCAGGTCCCTGCCGTCAGCAGCAGTGCGGCGAGCCCGACGGCGGCGCCGGCGACCGTGGGGACCAGCAGCGACCGCGGGCGAGGAGCGTGGCCGAGCCGCTGCTTGGTGATGCCGCCGCGCGCGGGCAGGCCGCCGCCGACGACCACGAGGGCCACGAGGATGACGATCAGCGGCACCAGCTCGGCCGCCCCGGTCTGGGGCATCCACGAGAAGTCCGCAGCCAGCGAGAGCGCCTCGGACTGCAGCATGCCGATGGCGATGCCGGCGGCCACGATCGGCACGATGTGCTGGAACTTCCCGACGACCGCGGCGGCGAGCGCCGGTACGACGAACAGCGTGTAGGTCACCGGTGTGAGCGGGTTGACCGGGGCGATCAGGATGCCGGCGAGGCCGGCCACCATGGCGCTGATCATCCAGTTGACCAGCGCGATGCGGTCGGGCGAGACGCCGCTGACGTAGGCGCCGGTCTGCGATTCCGCCGTCGCCCGCGTGAGCAACCCGAAGCGGGTGTACCTGAACGCGGCGGCCAGCCCCACCGCCAGGACGACGACGGTGACCGCGAGGTAGAAGCGGTCGGACAGCACGAGCACCGAGCCGAGCTCCCAGCGCTCGGCCGGGAAGATCGCGGCGACGCTCACGGTGTTGGTGCCCTGCCGGATCGCCAGCACGCCCTGGACCACCACGAGGACCCCGAGCGAGGCGACCGCCCGCGCCAGCTGGGGCGCATCGCGCAGCGGTCGGAACACCAGCAGGTAGAGCAGGGCGCCCAGCGCGGCGGCCACGACCATCGAGAGGGCGAGCGCGGGGGCGAAGCCGAGCTCCTGACCGAGGTCGACCGACTTGGGCAGGCCCGGGAAGGGCACGAGCAGCGAGCCCTTGCGCAGGCCCGCGTAGGTGTACGCGATGTAGAGGGCCATCGCTCCGGTCGCGAAGTTCACGACGCCCGAGGCGCGATAGGTGATCACGAGGGCGAGCGCGAGCGCGGCGAACACGCCCCCGCTACCGAGGCCGAGCAAGAGCGAAGCGACGTGGTCCACG
>JAFGPU010000025.1 GCA_016936035.1 Acidimicrobiales bacterium | reverse complement strand
CCGGCATGTTCCACGGCCACGGCGAGGGCGGCGAGGTCGACAAGCAACGGGTCGGCCGCTACCTGCGCGCCGTCGACCGGGGGCTCGTCGAGCGCATCGGTGCGGGCCGACGAGTCCCGCTCGTGCTCGCCGCCGTCGGCTATTACCTGCCGATCTACGCCGAGGTGACCGACCACCCGGTGCTGGCCGACCACGCGGTCGAGGGCAACCCCGAGAACCGGTCGCCCGAGGAACTGCACGCCGCGGCGTGGGAGATCGTTGCGCCCACCTTCGAGACCGCCCGCCAGGAGGCGGTCGAGGCGCTGGGTCGCGCCGAGGGCACGGGCACGGCGAGCACCGATGTCGTCACCGTCGTGCAGGCCGCGCTCGAGGGCCGGGTCGACACGCTCTTCCTCGCCGGGCCGAGGCCCGCCTGGGGCCGGGTGCGCAGCGGCCCGCCACCGGTCGTCGACCTCCACGACGAGCACCAGCCCGGCGACGACGACCTGCTCGACGTCGCCGCCAACGAGACACTGCTGACCGGCGGGGCCGTCTACACGGGCGAGTCGGTGCCGGCAGGGGACGGAGCCCTCGCCGCCGCCCGGTTCCGGTGGTGACCGGCCCACCTCACGGCAGGGGCCCCTCCACCTCGAGCGACTCGCCCTCGGGGACCTCCTCCCCGACGATCCTCCGGTACGCGTGCACGACGTGCGTCGAGGTCAGCGCCTGGCCCAGCACCGACACGGCGATCGCCAGCGAGCCCGCCACGAACACCCGCTCGGCGTGCTCGATGTCGTAGCGCTCGATGAACGCGAGGTAGTAGATCGCAGCCACGCCCAGCGGGCCCGACCATCCCATGAACGCCGCCGAGACGGGGCCGGTCGAGGTGAGCCGCAGCAGCGGGTACGCCGCCGGCAGCCGACGCAGCACCAGCGCCCACACGGCGAAGACCACCCCGCCCGCCCCCAGCAGCGGCCACCAGGCGTCGATCGGCAGGACCGTGCCGAACGCCAGGAAGACGACCGTGAGGGCGACCTTGGCGACCGACCTGTGCACCGTGTGGATCGGGCGCCGCAGCTCGTCGGGCAGACCCTCGCTGAACAGCAGCCCGGCGACGAACGCGGCGAGGATCCCCGAGCCGCCGAGAAGGTGCGCCGCCCCGAGCACGGTGAGCGACACGCCCGTGCTGGCGAGGGGGAACCAGTCCTCCTCCGCCAGCCGCTCCACCCCCGCGAGATCGGTGAGCCACCGCATCAGCAGGCCGAGCACGGCACCGACGACCAGCGCGATCCCGAGCTCACGCCCCGCCTCGGCGGCCCACGCCCCCGCCACCTCGTCGCCCGGACGGGTCGCGAGCAGGCCGGCGAGCAGCACGAACGGCAGCGCCAGGCCGTCGTTCGCACCAGCCTCGAGCTGCAGGCTCATCCGCACCCGCCGGGGAAGGAGGCGGTTGGGTGTGACCCCGGTGACCAGTGCCGATGCCACCGCCGGGTCGGTCGGGGTCAGGACCGCACCCAGCACTGCGGCCACCGCGACCGGCAGGCCCAGCACCAGGGCGGCCCCCAGTCCCGTCAGCAGCCACATGGCCGGCATGAGCGCGCCGAGCAGCACCGCCAGCCGCCAGCGGTTGTCCCACAGGTCGCGCGGGTCGGTGCGCAGCGCGATGTCGAACACCGACAGGGCCAGGGCGACCCGCGCCAGCTGCTCGAGCAGGTCGGCTCGCGGGACGACCGCCTCGGGGTCGAGCAGGTCGAGGGCGTGCGGACCCACGGCGACACCGGCGCCGAGGGCCAGCAGCACGGGACTCAGCGAGTGCCGCTTCACCAGGCGCGACGACAGGCCCAGGACCACCAGGGCGAGGCCCACCAGGACGAGGACCCGATCGGCGTGGATCATGCGCTCTGGGGCCAGCCGTCCTCGCCCAGGAGGGCGGCGAGCAGCCTCCGCTGCGGCTCGCTCGCCGGCGCGGCCTGGGCGTAGGTCGCGTCGTCGACGGTCGGGATGCCCGCGGCGCGCAGCGGCTCGAGGTCCGGCGCGACCAGCGGCGATGCGTCCGCCGAGATGTGGACGCCCTCCAACGTCTCGAGGAAGCCGTCGATGGCGCGGCCGAGGGGGCCCGTGGCAGCCGGATCGAGCCGCACGTCGGCGGCCACCCCGTGGTCGAGCAGCTGCAACGCCTGGCCGAGGTGGGTGATGCCGACCGCCGCCGCGCTGCCGGGCGTCTCGCTGTGGAAGAAGTGGAGCATGGGGTAGGTCAGGTGCTCCTGCCGGGTGGCGTGCACCAGCGAGGTCAGCGCCACCAGGTGCTGCGACAGCGTGCCGAAGCCGCGGCCCGTCCACGCGTTGGCCACGATCGCGTGCGGTCCCTCCCCGAGCGACGCGACGGTGCTGGCCAGCTGCCGACGACCGGCCGCCGCACCGGCCAACGGAACCAGGAAGGTGATGGCGAGGGTGACCAGCACCAGGCCCGTCGCGGTGGCGACGACGGTCAGGATCTGCCACCACCCCAGGCCCGGACGGTACTCACCGTTGCCCAGCGTGAAGACGGTGTAGCCGGTGAAGTACAGCCTCTCGACCAGATCGGCGGAACGCCCGGTCGAGGCGGCCCGCACCGCACCGTCCGACGACGCGAAGACGAGCGCCCAACCGCTGAGGACCAGACCGATCCAGGTGAGGAACACGGCGACGATGATCCCCACGCCCGCCGCCGCCAGCCCGCCGTGCGAGGGACGGCGGTGGTGGAGAGCGAGGGCTCGCCCCCACAACCACGGGGCGAGCCGGCGGCTGATCGGCCCGGCGCCACTGGCCGTCGCGACCGTGGTCCAGGCGGCGTCGAACAGCGCCACGAACACGACGAGCACGCCGGCCACGAGGAGCAGGACGCTCATCGGCCGATGACCTCCCCCAGGGGGCCGGCGACGGACACGGTGACGTCGATGACGGAGGTCTTCCCGGACGCCGACGACGCGATACGTGCCCCGGCCGCGCCAGGACGGGTTGCCTGACCGCGCTTGGGCTGCGAACATGTGTTCGTGCGTCAGCAGGCGAGCATCCTGCACGCCGACCTCGACGCCTTCTTCGCGTCGGTCGAGCAACGCGACGACCCCCGGCTGCGGGGCCGCCCCGTCATCGTCGGCGGCGGCGTCGTCATGGCCGCCAGCTACGAGGCCCGGGCGCACGGGGTCCGCTCGGCGATGGGCGGAGCGCAGGCCCGGGCACTGTGCCCCCGGGCCGTGGTCGTCGAGCCCCGCATGGCGGCGTACGCCGAGGCGAGCGCCGCCGTGTTCGCGGTGTTCGAGCGCACCACGCCCCTGGTCGAAGGCATCTCGATCGACGAGGCGTTCCTCGACGTGGGCGGGCTGCGGCGCACCGCCGGCGCACCCCGCGCCATCGCCCTCCGTCTCCGGGCCGAGGTGCTCGACCAGGTCGGCCTGCCCATCACCATCGGTGCCGCCACCACCAAGTTCCTCGCCAAGGTGGCCAGCGCGGCCGCGAAGCCGGACGGCCTGCTCGTGGTGCCGCCGGGTGGCGAGCTCGCGTTCCTCCACCCACTGCCCGTCGAGCGCCTGTGGGGCGTCGGGCCGGTGACGGCCGAGAAGCTCCACAACCGGGGCATCACGACGGTCGGCGACCTGTCCCGGCTCCCCGAGACGGCGCTGGTGGCCATGCTGGGCCGGGCCGCCGGTCGGCACCTCCATGCCCTTGCCCACAACCGCGACCCCCGTCCCGTCGCGGTCGGCCGGCGGCGGCGTTCGGTCGGCGCCCAGCGGGCACTGGCGCGAGCCAGGCGGTCGCCCGACGACGTCGACGCCGTCGCCATCGCGCTGGTCGACCGGGTCACCCGCCGGATGCGCGATGCCGGGCGCGTGGGGCGGACGATCACGCTCCGCCTGCGCTTCGACGACTTCTCGCGCACGGCGCGCTCGCACACCCTCGTGCAGGCGACCGCCGACACCCGAGCGATCCTGGCGGCGGTGCGCGACCTGCTGGCCGGCGCCGCACCGATGATCCGGCACCGGGGCCTCACCCTCGTCGGCGTCGCCGTCGGCAACCTGGCCGACGCCGATGCCGTCCAGCTCGCCCTCCCCTTCGACCAGCGCGACCGCGGTGCCCTCGACACCGCCCTCGACGACGTGCGCGAACGCTTCGGCGCCACGGCGGTGACCCGCGCGGTGCACCTGGGCCGCGACCAGGGCGTGGCGATGCCCGTGCTGCCGGACTGACCCTCGGCGGGTGCCCGCGGGACCAAGGGCCGTCGTGCTCCGCCCCGGCGATGAGGGATGATCCAGCCATGGCAGGTATCCCCGAGGGCGGCGCGCATCACCACGACCGGCAGGACCGACCGCCCCTGAGCCGCGGCGACGACGGCGTGCTGCGCATCGTTCTCACCGGCGGCCCGGGCGGCGGGAAGACCACGGCCGCCGACCTGTTCCGGCGCGAGATCGGCGCCCGGGTCGTGGTGGTGCCCGAGTCGGCGACGATCCTGTTCGCCGGCGGCTTCCCCCGCGTGGACGACCCCTTCGCCCGGTACGCCACGCAACGGGCGATCTTCGGTGTGCAACGCAACCTCGAGGACGTCCAGGCGGCCCTGTACCCGGAGCGGGTGCAGCTCTGCGACCGCGGCACCGTCGACGGCGCCGCCTACTGGCCCGACGGCCCCGACGAGTTCTTCGCCGCGATGGGCACCACCCACGCGGACGAGCTCGCCCGGTACGACGTGGTGCTGTTCTTCGAGACCGCCGCCGTCGGGGGCATCGCGGTCGAGGGCGGCAACCGCTACCGCATCGAGACGAACGCGCTGGCCATCGACCTCGACCACCGGCTTCGGGCCCTCTGGGCGCCGCACCCCCAGTTCCACCTGGTGCCCCACGACCCCTCGTTCCTCCGCAAGATCACGGCGGGCCTCGCCATCCTCGACCGGGTCGTCAGCGACGACGGGGCCCGCCACGCCACGGCGACCCGCCCGTGACCGAACGCCTCCCCCGCCGCCCGGCCGACCGGCCCGACGTGCCGGTGCTCACCTTCCTCGGAGGGGCCGGCACCGTGACCGGCAGCCGGTTCCTGGTCGACACCCCCGATGCCCGCGTGCTCGTCGACGCCGGCCTCTTCCAGGGCCTGAAGGCGCTGCGCCTCCGCAACTGGGAGCCCTTCCCCGTGCCGCCGTCGAGCATCGACGCGGTGGCGATCACCCACGCCCACGTCGACCACGTCGGCTACCTGCCGGTGCTGACCCGCGACGGCTTCCGCGGCTCGGTGCACGCGACGTCGGGCACCACCGCTCTCGCGGGCATCGTGCTGCCCGACTCCGGGCACCTCCAGGAGGAAGAGGCCGCCTACGCCAACCGCAAGGGCTTCTCGAAGCACCACCCGGCGCTGCCGCTCTACACCGAGGACGACGCCCGCTGGGCGTTGCGGCAGTTCGAGCCGCAGGCGTTCGGCGAGGAGGTCGAGATCGCCCACGGCGTGCACCTGACGATGCACCCCGCCGGGCACATCCTGGGGTCCGCCACCGTGACGCTGCGCCTGGCCGACGCCGGCGACCGGCGCGTCGTGTTCAGCGGTGATCTCGGCCGCCCCCACCACCCGATCCTGCAGCCGCCGTCACCGATCGGCGACGCCGACACCGTGGTGGTCGAGTCGACCTACGGCGACCGCCGCCACGACGACGCCGGCGCCATCGAGCGCTTCGCCGACACCATCGTCCGCACGGCCGGGCGCGGCGGCACGGTGCTGATTCCCGCGTTCGCCGTCGACCGCACCGAGGTGGTGCTGTACCACCTGCGCCGACTCGTCGGCGAGGGCGCCATCCCGTCGCTGCCCGTGTACGTCGACTCGCCGATGGCGCTGGCGGCGCTGCGCGTGTACCGCGAGGCCGTCGCCAAGGGCGAGGCCGAAATCGATCCCGAGCTCGCCGCCGTCGCCGATCCGTTCGACGCCGGCCGGATGGTCGAGGTGCGCGACGTCGACGAGTCGAAGGCGCTCGCCGACCTGCGGGGCCCGATCATCATCGTGTCGGCCTCGGG
>JAFGPU010000276.1 GCA_016936035.1 Acidimicrobiales bacterium | reverse complement strand
GCAGTCGCCCACGTTGTCGCCCACGTTGTCGGCGATGGTGGCCGGGTTGCGGGGGTCGTCCTCGGGGATGCCGGCCTCGACCTTGCCGACCAGGTCGGCGCCGACGTCGGCGGCCTTGGTGAAGATGCCGCCGCCGACGCGGAGGAACAGGGCGAGCAGCGAGCCGCCGAACCCGAACCCGACGAGGATCGCCGAGCTGGTGTTCTGGAACGCGATCATGATCGTCGTGGCGCCGAAGAGGCCGAGGCCGACGGTGAACATGCCGGCGACACCGCCGGTGCGGAACGCGACGTGCAGCGCCGGCGCCAGCTCACCGGTGCGGGCGGCGGCGGCGGTGCGCACGTTGCCCCGCACGGCCAGGCCCATGCCGATGAAGCCGGTGAGCCCCGACAGGAGGCAGCCGGCGAGGAACGCCAGCGTGCGGAACGAGCCCGACTCGACGAAGCTCAGCGCCTCGATGCCGTCCGGCTTGTCCACTGCCGTCGAGGTGACGAACACGATGATCGCCAGCGGCACGAGGATGTAGCCGATCGTGCGGAACTGGCGACGCAGGTAGGCGAGCGCGCCTTCCTGGATCGCCTTGGCGATCTCGATCATCTTGGGCGTGCCCTGGTCGGCGGCGAGGACACCCTTCATGAGCACGAAGCCCACGCCGAGCGCCAGCAGCGCGGTGAGCGCCGAGCCGATCAGGACGAACCATTCACCCCCTCGGAGGGTGAACTCCTGGTAACCGCCTTCGGCGGCGAGTAGTTGCACCATGGTCGTGCAATCCCCCTGTGTGTGTGGTTGTCAGCTGTCTCCGGTGGCCTGGTCGCCGTTGACCCGCGGGGCGGGGTCGGCACCAGGTTCGATCGTGCGGGTCACGTACACGTGCCGGGCCACCCGCTCGCCGATGGTGCGGGTCTGCCCGTCGATCTCGACCACGAGCGGGCCGTCGAAGGGGTGCTTCTCGATGACGGCCACCTCGACGCCGGGCACCACGCCGAGGGTGCCGAGGAACGAGAGGATCTCGGCGTCGGTCGATCCGGACACGGCCACCTCGGCCACGTCGCCGGGATCGAGGTCGTACAGCTCGGGCGTGTCGGGCAGGTCGAGCGCCTCGGGCTGGGGGATCGGGAACCCGTGGGGGCAGGTGTCGGGCCGGTGCAGCGCGACGTACAGGCGCTGGGTGACCTCGTCGGGCAGGTCGTGCTCGAACGAGACCGCCAGCTCGTCGGCCTCGTTCCAGGCGTAGCCGAGCATGTCGGCGAGGAAGCGCTCGACGATGCGGTGGCGCCGGATGGCGGCCACGGCGGCGCGCCGGCCGTCGTCGGTGAAGGTGACGCCCTGGTAGGGACGGTGGTCGACGAGGCCCCGGTCGGCGAGCCGCTTGACCAGCGTGGTGACCGTGCCGGGTGACAGGCCCAGGCGCTCCGCGAGGGTGCCCGTGTGCGCCTCGGAGCCGTCCCGCGTGAAGCGGTAGATCGCCTTGAGCGCCTCGCGCTCGGTCCTGGTGAACTCGGTCTGCTGCATAGAAGGGTTTGGCACCCCCAAAACCCGACGTTTACGGCACTGCGATCTGCTGTGCCTACCACGGTCCGCAACTCGCCCCCAAACCCAGCGTGTGCCACACTGCTCGGCAGTCTCTGACGGTGCGTCAGGAACGTGCGATGCGAACTGGGTCACGCCAGAGGATTCCGGAGGAGCGCCATGGCGAACGGGAACGCGACACCGGCCGTCGACGGGTGGTTCACCACCGGCGATCGGCCGGCGCTGCTGGGCACGCGGTGCGTGCAGTGCGGCACGGTGTTCTTCCCTCGCGAGTCGTCCTTCTGCCGCAACCCCGGCTGCGCCGGCGAGCGCTTCGACGAGGTCGAGCTGTCCCGCCGGGGCCGCGTGTGGTCGTACACCGACGCCCGCTACCAGCCGCCGCCGCCCTACATCGCCCGCACCGATCCCTACGAGCCGTTCGCGCTCGCGGCGGTCGAGCTCGAGGCCGAGGGCCTTGTGGTGATGGGTCAGGTCGCGGACGGGTTCGGCGTCGACGACCTGACGGTGGGCGCCCCGGTCGAGCTCGTGGTCGAGCCGCTCTACACCGACGACGACGGCGCCACGAGGACGATCTGGCGATGGCGGCCGCTCGCCGGAGACGGCGCCGGCACCGGCGCCGGCGATGACAGCTCCGGCGCAGGGTCACCCGGCGCCACCGGTGAGGAGGGCAGCAGGTGAGCAACGACGTCGCGCTCGTGGGGGTCGGCATGCACCCCTGGGGCAAGTGGGGCCGCCCCTTCCAGTCCTACGGCGTGCACGCCGCCCGCGCCGCGCTCGCCGACGCCGGACTCGACTGGTCCGACGTCCAGCTCGTCGTCGGTGGCGAGACGGTCCGCAACGGCTACGCCGGCTACGTCGCCGGCGCGACGTTCGCCCAGGCGCTCGGCTGGAACGGCGCCCGGGTCGCCACCGCGTACGCCGCCTGCGCCACCGGGGCACAGGCCCTCGACACCGCGCGGGCCCGCATCCTGGCCGGCATGTGCGACGTCGCGCTGGTGGTCGGCGCCGACACCACGCCCAAGGGGTTCCTGGCCCCCAACGCCGGCGAGCGCTACGACGACCCCGACTGGTTGCGGTTCCGGCTGCTGGGCATGACCAACCCGGCCTACTTCGCGCTCTACGCCCGCCGCCGGATGGACCTCTACGGCGCCACGGCCGCGGACTTCGCCCGCGTCAAGGTCAAGAACGCCCGCCACGGCCTGGCCAACCCGTACGCCCGCTACCGGAAGGAGGTGGCGCTCGACGAGGTGATGGCGTCGCCGGTCGTGGCCGACCCGCTGCACCTGCTCGACATCTGCGCCACCTCCGACGGCGGGGCCGCAGTGGTGCTCACCTCGTCCGAGTTCGCCCGCTCGCGCGGCCTGCCCGCGCTGCGCCTCCGGGCGGTGGCCACGGTGGCGCCCACGTTCCCCAACACGGTCATCGAGATGCCGAACTTCGCCACCGACTCCACCGCCGCGGTGGCGCCCGCCGACCTGACGTTCCGCGACTCGATCGCCCACGCCGCCTACGAGGAGGCCGGCCTGGGCCCCGAGGACGTGTCGCTCGCCGAGGTCTACGACCTGTCCACGGCGTTGGAGCTCGACTGGTACGAGAACATCGGCCTGTGCAAGCCCGGCGAGGCCGAGCAGCTGGTCCGGGCCGGCGACACCACCGTCGGCGGGCGGGTGCCCGTCAACCCGTCGGGCGGGCTGGCGTGCTTCGGCGAGGCCGTCCCCGCCCAGGCGCTCGCCCAGGTGTGCGAGGTCGCCTGGCAGCTCCGCGGGGTGGCCGAGGGGCGCCAAGTCGAGGGCGCCCAGGCGGGGATCACCGCCAACCAGGGCCTCTTCGGGCACGGGTCGAGCGTCATCGTCTCCGTGTGACCCGACGGCGGCGCACACGTGCCGCCGTGGTGACCTTCGACCCTTCCGCCGGTGGCGCCTGCCTCCCTACGGTCGACCGGTGACATCGACACCGGTCGGCCGGCGGGTGACGCAGCGAGTGCCGCTCGCCGAGGTCGAGGACCTCCTGTCCCGTCCGGCACGGGCGGCGATCGCCTACGTCGGCCCCGACGGCCCGGAGTGCGTCCCGGTCGTCGTCCGGCGGGACGGGACGATCCGCATCGGCATGGACCCGGACGCCGTCCCGGCGACCGGTGCGCCGGAGCGCATCGTCCTCGTCGTCGACGACGGCGGCTGCTGGTTCGACCTGCGCGCCGCCGTGTGGCGGGGCAGCGTGACGGCGGAGGACGGGGGCACGGGCCGGTCCGCCGACGACGGGCTCGCCTGGTTCGCGCTCGATCCGGTCCGGGTCGTCGCCTGGGACTACGGACGCCTGCACGAGGAACCGGCCTGATGCGACCCGACGATCCACTGGTCGGCCACTACCTGGCGAGCTCGCTGGTCATGCGGCTCGCCACCGCGTCGCGCCGGGGCAGCCCGTCGCTCACGCCGCTCTGGTTCGTGACGGTGGACGGCCGGCTGGTCGCGTCGACGGGAGCGGCGACGGTCGCGGCCCGCAACCTCGCCGCCGAGCCGCGGGTCACCGTCCTGCTCGACGGGGAGGCGGCGGGCCGGTCGGAGCTCGTCCTGCGGGTGCGCGGGACAGCCGAGGTCAACCCGGGGATGCCGCCGTTCGCCGTGCTGGCACGCTACGCCGCGAAGTACTACCTGACCCGCGATGGCCTGCGCTGCGAGCTGGCGCACGCGCGCCGATGGGGGCTTCGCCGGAGGTATCACGCGCAGTCGGAGCCCGTCTGGCTCGTCATCGAGCCCACCGCCGCCGAGCTGGTCGCGGTGCCGCGCCCTGATGCCGCACGCACGGCGGGGTGACCAGCAAGATCAGGGGGCAGCTCGCAGCAGCCCGGCCTCGACGGCACGACCCTGGTCGTCCCAGATGGCCATCGCGGTCGCCATCGGCAGGAAGCCGAGGTCGAGGTAGAAGCCCTCGGTGCCCGGGTTGGCGTAGAGCAGGATCTTCTTGTGGCCCCGGGCCGCCTCGACGAGGCGCCCGATGATCGCCCTGCCCAGCCCTCGGCCCTGATGCTGCGGGTGGACGGCGACGTCTGCGATGTAGGCGCAGTCGATCCCGTCGGCGAGCACCCGACCCGCCCCGACGAGGCGCGAGCCGGCGTAGGCGAAGCGCACGAACATGCTGTTGCCGAACACGACCGCGAGCCGGTCGGGTGGCTTCACGCCGAGCGGCGCCAGCCGGTAGAGCTCGCTGAGCTCGTCGAGGTCGACGGCGTCGAGGTCGTCGACCCACCTGTGTTCGTCCACGGTGCCTCCCGGGCGTGAGCGGTGTCCGATCCGTAGGGTCGCCCGGAACCCGGGTGCCGCACAACGGCGATTCGCAGACTCGACGACTGCCCGCCGGCCGAGGCGAGCCCGAGCCCGACGACGAGGGCGACCGCGCTCCCGCCACGGCGCGCGGCCTCGCGGTCGCTGGACGGGTTCAGAGCGTCGCGGCGAGGCCGCGCCACCCACGTTGCGAGACGAGACTT
>JAFGPU010000275.1 GCA_016936035.1 Acidimicrobiales bacterium | reverse complement strand
CCGGCGCGGCCACCGGCGCTGCTCCCGGCGCGCCCCGGTCAGCCGCCCGTCTCGGTCGGCAGCGACAGGGCGGTGGCGTCGGCGGGGATGTCGTCGAACACGGCGTGGATGTCGCGGGGCGGCGCGGCCTCGGTCGTGAGCCAGGCGCCGCTGATGGTGTGGACGGGGAACGGGCGCCCGGCCCGATCGCGGCGGCACCAGGCGAACAGCCACCACGTCCCGTCGTCCTGCCCGAGCGCGAGGGGCTCGACCGGCCTCTTCGACACCTGCCCGTCGGCGTCGCGCACCTCGATGACCACGACCACCTGCCGTCTCAACGCCTCGTCGAGCGTGCGGGCGACGGGCGTGCGATCGACCGTCCGCGTGCCGTGGCGCACCCAGACGCGGCCGACCACCCGGGCCGCCGTCGCCCGGCTCTCGGGGGGCATGGCGCCGAGCAGCTTGGTCAGCGCGCTGCGGCCGTCGTCGCCGAAGGGCAGGTCGGGCTGGGTGTCGAGGGCGACGGCGATGGCGGTGGCCTCGGCGACGGTGAAGGTGACCGGAGGCAGGGTGGCGGCGGCGTCGAGGACGTAGCCGCCCCCGGGGCCGCCCTGGGCCCAGATGGGCACCCCGGCCTGCTGGAGGCTGGCGACGTCGCGCTTGACCGTGCGGGTGGCGACCTCGAACCGCTCGGCGAGCCAGGCGGCCGTGCGGCCACGGTCGCCCGCGGCCCGCAGCTCCTCGACCAGGGCGTAGAGGCGGTCGGTGCGGTTCACGGCGCAACCCCTCGTGTCACGACGCCACCGTAGGACCTGGCATGGCGCTTCCACGCGCTCCGCGCTCTCCCCGCACACGGGTGCGCCCGTCACCGGGTCAAGCCGTCGCCAGATCACACGCGTGTAGTTCGTCACACCTCGTCGGGATCATCGCTGGTGTCGATCGGGGCGAGTGCCCCTGGCGAGGAGGCGGACGAACGTGGACGGCGACGACCGACGGAGCGATGACGGAGACCTGGTGGCGATCATGGCGCGACTGGCCGATGGCGACGAGGCCGCGGTGGTGACGCTGTACGAGCGCTACGGCGGCCCCATCGCCGCCGCGGTGCAGCGCGTCGCCCGGCAGCGGCGCCACGCCGTCGACCGCGACGACCTCGACGGCATGGTCTTCGAGGTGTGCTTCGAGATCGCCTCCGTGGCCGGGGCCTGGTCGCCCGACGGCGGGGCGCTGCCCTGGGTGTGGGCGCGCCACCGGGTCGCGAACGTCGTCGACCGTGTCCTGGGCCAGTGGGCCGACCCGCTCGACGACCAGCAGTTGGCGCAGATCGCCCGGCGTGACAGTGCGACCACCGCACCCACCTCGCCCGCCTCGGTCGACACCGCCCTCGGCGACGTGCTCGCCCGGCTGGTGCCGAGCCTGGAGTCCGCCCGGCTGCTCGCGGAGGCGCTCGATCACGAGCGCATCAGCGGGCGCGACCGCGAGCTGCTGCTGGAGTACGCCTTCGAGAAGCACTCCGGCAACACCTCGCCGGCCGCGACGGTGGCGCCGGTGTTCGGCATGAAGGAGGCGTCGGTGCGGCAGGCGGCCCGACGCGCCCGCCAGCGAGTGCTGCGATTGGCCGCCCGCGACGAGCGCTTCGCGCCCCTCGCCGACCTGCCCCTGCTCGCATGAGCGGTCACGCCGGTCCGTTCGGCGCACCCCGGGCGGCGGCTCGCGAGGCGGCGCGCCGCCGGCACCCGACCGCCCGCGCGTGGGCGCCCGACCGCGCCCGCCTGCTCCGCAGGCTGGCCGCCAGGGCCGAGGCGCGCGGGGCGCGGTGGCCCCGGGTCGCCGCCGCCGTCGTGCTGCTGCGGGGGGTCACCGGTGACGACCGGCCGGGGTTCGCCCACCGGCTCGGTGTCCCCGAGGACGTGCTGGCGCACCTCGAGGCCGGCGATCTGCCGGCCGACGCGGTGCCCGGCCGCCTGCGGGGCGTGCCCGGGCTGGTCGACTGGGCGTGGGTCGACGCCGCGCCCCCGCCGACGTGACCAGGGCGCGGTTGCGTGTCGGCGGCTCAGGGGTTCTGGTAGATGCGCACCGGCGACACCAGCACGGCCACCCGGCGCTCGGCCGCCACGACCCGGTCGTACTCGGCCCAGTCCTCGTGCTCGCCACCGGCGGCGGCGAAGATCTCGCGGAGCAGCAGGCGCCGGCGCTCGTCGCCGACGCCGTCGAGGGGGTCGTCCGGGCCGCACAGGTCGACGGTGCCCTCGACGGTCACCCACGCCCAGCCGGCGCGCCACGACAACGTCGTCCGCGGGTCGGCTCGCAGGTGGTCGAGCTTGCGGGTGCCGCCGCGGGCGACGAAGGCGGCGACCGCCCGGCCGTCGTGGGGATGGGCCACGACGCCCGCGTTGACGACGGTCGACTGCAGCGAACCGTCGGGCCGCACGGTGGCCGCCGTCGCCAGACCGTGGTCGAGGGCGACGATCGTGCGCACATCGTCGAGTGACGCCACGTCACGCAGGGTAGGCGCGCGGCTGCGCCGTCACCGACCGATCGGCCAGTCGCCCCGCCAGAGCTGGTGCGGCGTGGCCCCGCGCGGGCCGGTGAACGGCACCGGCTCCGGCTCGCCCGTGCGGGCCGAGGCATAGGCGGCGCACACGATGTCGAGCAGCAACCGCCCGAACGGGGCGCCCACGCGCGGCGAGCGCCCATGGCGCGCGTCGGCGGCGAGGGCCGCCAGCTGATCGCGGTAGCCGAGGTAGTGGAGCTGGTCGACGGCGAGTCCGGCCGG
Source organism: Acidimicrobiales bacterium (assembly GCA_016936035.1). GTDB lineage: Bacteria > Actinomycetota > Acidimicrobiia > Acidimicrobiales > VFJN01 > ZC4RG19. Next base: position 2,748 of record JAFGPU010000275.1, on the reverse strand, counting down.
CGGCGGTCGCAGCCGTAGCGCGGAGCCGTTCAGCTCGACCGACGGGTCGGGCACCAGTTCGAGCCGCACGGCGCTGGTGGCGCTGGCCGCCTGCGCGTCCCAGGCAGGCGCCGCGGCACGCCACGATGCCCGCACCAGGGCGTGCAGGCCGGTGTCGAAGGTGAGCGTCACCCCGGCGTCGTCGTCGACCGCGATGTCGGCGCCGGCATCGAGCTCGGCCTGGACGGAGGTGACCCGCGCCGGGGCGGCCATCAGCACGGCCACCGCCAGGGCGTGCACGCCCAGGTCGAACAGCGCGCCGCCACCCCACGCGCCGTCGAGGTGGAGACCCCCCGGCTCGGGACGTCCCTGCACGAACCGCACCTCGAGGTGGGTGAGGGCGCCGATCTTCCGGCAGGCCTGCACGGTCTCGGCCACGGCAGGGGAGTGGGCGAGGTTCTCGGCGTACGCCACCCGACCCTGGTCGGCGAGGGCCACGATGGCGTCGGCGTCGGCGAGCGTGGCGGCGAGCGGCGTCTCGACCAGGGCCACGGCGTCCCCGGCGACGGCTCGCTCGGCCTCGCGCCGGTGGAGCGCCGGGGGCGTGGCGACCACGACCGCATCCGCGTCGCCCGGCAGGTCGTCGTAGCGGCAGGTCGCCGCCCCGCACTGCTGGGCCCGGCGCCGGGCGGACGCCTCGTGGCGGGACGCCACCTGCCCGACGCGCAGGCCGTCGAGCGAGGCGGCGGCCAGGCCGTGGATCGTGGTGACCCATCCGGCGCCGGCGAACGCGAGCGTGGTCACCGGGAGCCCACCCGCGGGGCCGGCGGCAGGGTCGCGGGTCGGCATGACGGACACCCTAACCGGGGGCGTCGCGACGGCCGGGCGGGGTCGTGGCCCCAGCTCGTCGGGCGTGTGGCGGGTCGTCCGGCAGGCATCTGGGTAGTCTCGGGGCGCTCTCGTCCCCCTCCACAGAGCCCTGATGCGCCGCCTCCTCCCCAGATTCCTCGCTGTCATCCTCGGAACCGGCGTCGTCCTCGCCATCGCTGCGGCGGCGCTCGCCGTGCCGGCGGGCATGATCGGCACCGTCGGGTCCGGCGAACCGGAGCCGATCGAGCTGGGCCCGCTCGCTCAGCGGTCCTACGTCTACTCCGCCGACGGCGCGCTGCTGGCGAGCCTCAAGGACGAGGAGAACCGCCAGCCCGTGCCGCTGGCGGACGTGCCGCCGCACGTCGTCGATGCCATCGTCGCGGTCGAGGACGCCGGGTTCTGGATCCACGACGGCTACGACGTGCGGGGCATGCTGCGGGCGTTCATGGCCAACGTCGACTCGGGGGGCATCAGCCAGGGCGGGTCGACGATCACCCAGCAGCTGGTCAAGCTCAACCTGCTGAGCAACGAGCAGACGCTCGACCGCAAGGTGCAGGAGGTCATCCTCGCCCAGCGGCTCGAGGAGCAGATGACCAAGGAGGAGATCCTCGACCGCTACCTGAACACGGTCTACTTCGGCAACCACGCCTACGGCGTGCAGGCGGCGGCCGAGACCTACTTCGGCGTCGGCGTGCAGGAGCTCGACGTCGGCCAGGCGGCGCTGCTCGCCGGCATCATCCGCAACCCGATCACGTACAACCCCGTGCGCTTCCCCGATCGGGCCGCGGCGCGACGCGACGTCGCCATCGACCGCATGGTCGACACGGGCGCCCTCACCGAGGACGAGGCCACCTTCTGGCGGGCGGTGGAGACGGCCCCCGAGCTGCACCAGCTGCTGCCGAAGGCCAACGACTACTTCCCCTCCGAGGTCGAGCAGCAGCTGCTGAACGACCCGCAGTTCGCCATGTTGGGCGACACCGAATCCGAACGGCGCAAGGTCGTCTACCAGGGCGGTCTCCAGGTGTACACCACCTTCGACCCGGCGGCGCAGGCTCAGGCGCTGGCGGCCCGCGACTCGCAGCTGCCGCTCGAGAACGGCGTGTTCGCGCAGTCGGGGGTCAACCCCGAGACCGGGCAACCCAACCAGGGCTCGGCGGCGATCGTGTCGGTCGAGCCCGCCACGGGGGCGGTGCGCACCATGGTCGGGGGCCCGGGGTTCGACACCTACAAGTTCAACCTCGCCACCCAGAACCGGCGCCAGGTCGGTTCGTCGTTCAAGACCTACGTGCTGGCCTCGCTGATGGAGCAGGGCTTCTCGCCCAACGACATCATCAACGGCACGATGCCGTGCCGCTTCGCCCACGAGCAGAGCGAAGGGGGCGTCTACGAGCCGGGCAACTACGCCGACGGCGGCGGCAGCATCGGCACGATCACCTCCCAGACGCTGGCGTCGTCGAACTGCGCCTTCGTGCGCCTGGGCCTGATCGCCGGCCTGCCCGACGTGGCCGAGACGGCCTACGAGCTCGGCATCCCGCGCACCCGGGCGACGGCCGACGGCGGCGAGGTGCCGACGGTCTGCGACACCTGCCCGTCGACACCGCTGGGTGTCGCCGACATCACCCCCCTCGAGATGGCGTCGGCGTACGCGACCATCGCCAACGACGGCGTCTACAACGAGCCGTACCTGATCGAGCGCATCGAGGACCGCAACGGCAAGGTGCTGTACGCCCACGAGGCGGCGCCGGAGCGCCGTCTCTCCACCGGCGCCGCCCGCCTCGTCACCAGCATCCTCATCCAGAACGTCCAGAGCGGCACCGGCACGGCCGCCCGGGTGCCCGGCCAGCAGGTCGCCGGCAAGACCGGCACGACCAACGACTCCACCGACGGATGGTTCGTCGG
>JAFGPU010000274.1 GCA_016936035.1 Acidimicrobiales bacterium | reverse complement strand
CTGGTCGGCCGGGAGGCCCGGCTGGCGGCGGCGGCCGAGTCGGTGGCCGAGGATCTGTGCCTGCTCGTGCCCGGCGGGGACGGATGGGTGCTGGCGGCAGGGTGCGTGTGCGCGCCCTCGCACTGGCGCCTCCGCGACAAGGTGGGCCGGCCGGTCGCCGAGGTCCACGCGCCGGTCCCCCACTACGCCGACGAGCTGGCCGATCGGGTCGACCGGTTCCTCGATCGCCTGGCGCCGGGCCGGGGCGCGTGGCGCCGCAACTGGCTGGTCCACACCGACGACCGGCTGTTCGCGCCGTGGCCCCCTCCGCCCCCCGACCCGCCGGTGCATACCGCGGAGGCAGGCGACCGCCTGTGGCTCCGCAGCGAGTACCAGACGCTGCGTCGCCTGCCGGCGACCGGTGCCGTCGCGTTCACGATCCGTACCCAGCAGGCGCCGCTCTCGGTCGTGCGGGCCCGCCCGGGGCTGGCGCGCCGCATGGCCGACGCGGTCGCCTCGTGGTCGGACGACCTGGTCGCCTACCGCGGGGGCGAGGATCTGCGGCAGCCCCTGCTGGCATGGCTGCGCGCCGCCGGCGGGTGAGCGGCCGGGGTCGCCGACACGGCCGATACCCTCGCGACCATGCTGTTCGGCCGCGACAAGCAGCGCATGATCGACCCCGCCGAGGCGCTCCCCGGACGGGACCACCGGCCGTTCGACGTGCCCGCCACACACACCGTGCTGGGCACCCCGCTGGAGCCGCCGTTCCCCGACGGCCTCGAGCGGATGGTCGTCGGCCTGGGGTGCTTCTGGGGCGCCGAGCGCCTGTTCTGGCAGGTCGAGGGCGTGTACACGACCGCCGTCGGTTACGCAGGCGGATACACGCCCAACCCCACATACGAAGAGGTGTGCTCTGGCCGCACTGGTCACGCCGAGGTGGTGCTGGTCGTGTTCGACCCGGTGAAGGTCGGCTACGAGACGCTGCTGCGGGTCTTCTGGGAGGGTCACGATCCCACCCAGGGCATGCGGCAGGGCAACGACGTGGGCACCCAGTACCGGTCGTGCATCCAGGTGACCGACGAGGTGCAGCGCAAGGCGGCCGAAGCCACCCGCGACGCCTACCAGCGCGAGCTCGCCGCCGCCGGGCACGGCGACATCACCACCGAGATCGTCGACGCCACCCCGTTCTGGTATGCGGAGGACTACCACCAGCAGTACCTCGACAAGAACCCCATGGGGTACTGCGGCCTGGGCGGCACCGGCGTGTCCTGCCCGGTCGGCCTGACGTAGTCGCGGGGGCACGACGCACCCGGGTGGTGCGGTTCGCCCCAGCTGCGCCTCAGACGATCGCACCGGCTCGGAACGCCGTGTGGGTTTGGAGGGTTTCGGCACTCGAGGGCGGGGTAGGCGCGCGAGCATGACCGATCGAGACGCCTTCGCCACCGACGCACCGTCCCCGGAGGTCGAGGCGGCTGATCTCTGGGACCCGGCCCGGCCCGACGGGCCGGTGGGCCCTTGGAGCTCGACCGGTCCCGGGGGCAGCTCGGAGCTTTGGGGCCTCGACCCCGGAGGCTCCACCGAACCGTGGGATCCCGCCAGACCGGACCGCTCGGCGGGGCCCTCGGACCTCGGTCGGGCCGGCGGTCTGCGGTTGTCCCACAGCCCCTGGCACCGCGAGCACCGGTGGAGCGGGATCGCCGGCTACGCCGCGGTCGCGGCGGCGGCCGCGATCGGCGGTGCGCTGGTGGGCGGACGCCGAGCCATGGCCGGGCGCTGGTCCCCCTCGCCCGGGTCGTCGACCAGCCGATAGGCCGGGCCGCCGCCGGCTGATGACCGCGCACGTGGCCGCGCGCCTGCACGCGCCATCGTGGCCCACCCGCAGGGACCAACCGGACGCCAGCGGCGCCAGCGGCAGTGGCGTTGTGGCAGCGGTCGCGGGCGATGTGCGGCCCCTCCGGCGACGGGCGGACCGTGCGATCCTGTGCGGATGCTGGTGATCGACGCCGCCAACGTGATCGGCTCCCGACCGACCGGCTGGTGGCGCGATCGACCCGGCGCGGCGCGAGCCTTCACGGAACGCGTGCGGGCGGCGGTCGCGGCGGGACGGCTCAACCCGCCGGTGACCGTCGTGCTCGAGGGGCGAGCCAGGGCGGGAGCCGACGAGACGGATGCGGATGGCGTGACGGTTGTGCATGCGCCCGGTGTGGGCGACGACACGGTCGCCGCGATCGCCCGGGCCGATCGGGAGGTGGTCGTCGTCACGGCCGACCGCGAGCTGGCCGAACGGGCCCGCACCGCCAACGCGACGGTGGTCGGCCCGAGCTGGCTGCTCGACCGGCTCGTCGACTGAGTCCCGACCGAGCGAGCCATCTCGTCGGATCGGCGAGCGGGAGCCGCCGCCTTCTGATGTCCACAGGGCGACCGACGTGCACCGTCCCGTCTCGTCGGTTCACACACTGGCAACGGCGGCGAGACGCATCGGCTTCAGGGGGATCGCCATGCGACGAGGGCTCGTCCGCCTCCGAAGCATGAGCTCCAGGCCGTGCCGGAATGCCGGCTCGAGGTCACCGACGTGGCCAACTTCGGGACTGCGTGTTCGCGGCGCCCGCGCCGTTACGCGGCGAGCCAGATCTCGTAGGTGGTGTCGCCGTCGGTGAAGGTGAGGTCCGGGGCCGGAGACGCGGCGCGGGGCCCGGACCGTGGGCGGTCG
>JAFGPU010000273.1 GCA_016936035.1 Acidimicrobiales bacterium | reverse complement strand
GCCGACCAGCGCCGGGCCTGGCCCCGGTCAGGCCTGCCGGTGCGCCGTCGCCAGGTCGACGATCTCGCCCATGATGCGCACGAGCTCGAAGTCCTTGGGCGTGTAGACCGCGGCGACGCCGGCATCGAGCAGCGGCTGGCGGTCCTCCTCGGGAACGATGCCACCGGCGATGATCGGCGCGTCCACGCCGCCGTCGCGCACCAGCCGCACCACCGCCGGCACCAGCTCGAGGTGCGAGCCGGACAGGATCGACAGGCCGATCACGTCGACGTCCTCTTCCACCGCCACGGCGGCGATCTGCTCGGGGGTCAGCCGGATGCCCTGGTAGATGACCTCGAGGCCCGCGTCACGGGCGGCGACCGCGATCTGCTCGGCGCCGTTGGAGTGCCCGTCGAGCCCCGGCTTGGCCACCAGCAGGCGGGGTGGGCCCTCGGGCAGGGCCTTGACCCGCTCGGCGATGGCGCGCAGCCCGGTCGAGCCGCCACCCGCCCCCACCGCGGCCGCCACGCCGGTGGGCGCCCGGTACTCGCCGAACACCTCGCGCAGCACGCCCGCCCACTCGCCGGTGGTGCCGCCGGCGTGGGCCAGGTCGATGGTGGCCGCCATGATGTTCTCGTCGCCGCTGGCGGCCTGCCGCAGCTGGTCGAGCGACCGCTTCACCGCGTCGTTGTCGCGATCGGCCCGCCACGCCTGCACCTCCGCGACGGTCTGCGCCTCGAGAGCGGGGTCGACCTTGAGGATGGCGCCCTCGCCCCCGGCGGCGGTGAGGGGCGACGGCTCGGTCTCGGTGAACCGGTTGACGCCGACCACCGTGAGCTCGCCGTCCTCGATGTGACGGATGCGCTCGGCGTGGCTGCGCACCAGCCGACCCTTGAGCTCGTCGATGGCCTCGAACGCGCCGCCGAGCTCGAGGACCTCGTCGAGCTCGGCGCTGGCCGAGTCGACCAGCTCGGCCGTGCGGGCCTCGACGACCTTGGAACCGTCGAACAGGTCCGGGTACTCGAGCAGGTCGGTCTCGTACGCCAGCACCTGCTGCATGCGCAGCGCCCACTGCTGGTCCCAGGGGCGGGGCAGTCCGAGCGCCTCGTTCCACGCCGGCAGCTGCAGCGACCGGGCGCGGGCGTTGCGGCTGAGGGTGACGCCCAGCATCTCGAGCACGATGCGCTGCACGTTGTTCTCGGGCTGCGCCTCGGTGAGGCCCAGGCTGTTGACCTGCACCCCATAGCGGAAGCGCAGCGCCTTGGGGTCGGTGACGCCGTAGCGCTCGCGCCCCAGGCGCTCCCACATCTGGCCGAAGGCCCGCATCTTGCAGGTCTCCTCGACGAAGCGGATGCCCGAGTTGACGAAGAAGCTGATCGAGCCGAACACCTGGGGGAACGTGTCCTCCGGCACCTGGCCCGACTCGCGCACGGCGTCGAGCACGCCCACGGCCGTGGCCAGGCTGTAGGCGATCTCCTGCGTGGGGGTCGCGCCGGCCTCCTGCAGGTGGTACGAGCACACGTTCATCGGGTTCCACTTGGGGATCCACTCGGCGCAGAACGCCACCATGTCGACGATCAGCCGGCGTGACGGCAGGGGCGGGAAGATGTAGGTGCCCCGAGACAGGTACTCCTTGACGATGTCGTTCTGGGTGGTGCCCCGCAGCTGCTTGGACGGCACCCCCTGACGCTCGGCGTTGGCGACGTACAGGCCGAGCAGCCACGCTGCCGTGGCGTTGATGGTCATCGACGTGTTCATCTCGCCGGGCGGGATGCCGTCGAGCAACTCGCCCATGTGGCCGATGTGCGCCACCGGCACCCCGACCTTGCCCACCTCGCCCTTGGCCAGCTGGTCGTCGGGGTCGTAGCCCGTCTGGGTCGGCAGGTCGAACGCGATCGACAGGCCCGTCTGCCCCTTGGCCAGGTTGGAGCGGTAGAGCTGGTTGCTCGCCTTGGCCGTGGAGTGGCCCGAGTAGGTCCGCATCAGCCACGGGCGATCCGGGTCGGGCAGCGTCACGTCGGTCATCGTTCCCCACTCCTGCGGCGGCGCGGACGGTCGCACATGGGCCCTATCGTCCCGCGCCCTACCGGTCGGTCACAACCGAGCGGCCGCTGCCGGGCTCAGGCTGCGAAGGCCGGCGGCAGCGGCAGGTCGACCGCAGCGGCGACCATGGCCACGTAGTCGGCCCGGTCCACCTCGACGGCGCCGAGCGATGCCAGGTGGGGGGTCATCCACTGGACGTCGAGCACCCGTCCCTCGACGCCCCCGGCGCGCAGCAGGTCGACGAGGCCGACCAGCGCCGCCTTCGACGCGTCGGTCTGCCGGTGGAACATCGACTCGCCGGCGAACAGGCCCCCGATCGCCACGCCGTAGAGGCCGCCGGCCAGCACGGTGCCGCTCGCGCCGCGGTCGCCGTCGGGCTCGCCGTGCCCGTGAACAGGCGGGCCGGGTCCCTCCGTCCAGGCCTCGACCGAGTGCGCCCATCCGAGGTGGTGGAGGCGCCGGTAGGCCGCCCGGATCTCGGGCGAGATCCACCCGTGCGGGCGCGCCGGGTCGCCGCAGGCGACGATCACCTCGTCGAACGCGGTGTCGACGCGGATCTCGAACTGGCGCAGGCTCCGCCGCAACGACCGGCTCACCCGCAGCCCGTCCAGCGGGATGACCGCCCGAGGATCGGGTGACCACCAGCCCAGCGGCCCCCGGCCCCCGAGCGGCATGGGGAACAGCCCGCGTCGGTAGGCGGCGAGGATCGTGGCCGGCTCGAGGTCGGCACCGATGCCGACGAGCCCGTCGTCGTCGGCGACGTCGACCGGCGGGAAGGCCCAGCGCGGGGGCGGCGGCTGCACGGGCATGGCCCCGCGATCGTAGGCGCTGCCCGCACCCTCATCGGGGGGTCTGCCACAGGCGGCGCGGGGTCGCCGCGCCCGCATCGGACGCACCGCACCGGAACGTCGCGACCCGGGCTCGCCGCATCGGCTTCGGGGCCCGACCGCAGCGGGACGCCGCCCGCCGGTCAGGGGCGCAGGCCCAGGTCGCGGGCGACGCGCGTGCCGACGTCGAGCGTGGCGCGACGGTTGAGGTAACCGGCAGCGACCGCGCCCGTGAGCAGCGGCCCGAGCGCCGAGAGGTTGCGGACGAAGCGCGCCCGGACCGTGTCACGCAGCTGCTGCCGGCCCGCGCCGCCCAGCACGTCGCCGCGCACCGTCGCCACCACCTCGTTGGCCGGGGCCGCCCGGCCCGACATCCACGACATGATCGCGCCCTCGGCCCGCTGGCGCCGCCCGCCGGGCAGCGGGCGGTCGGCCACGTGGTGGAGCTCGGCGACCAGCTTGATCTCGGTGGTGACGACCAGGGCGGTGACCGCTGCGAGCTCGAAGGGCACGAGGAGCAGCCCGGCGACCGACATCTGCTGCGCCGTGATGACGCCTCCCGTCGCGGCCCCGAAGCCGCCGGAGACGCGCCCTGCCGCCCGGACGACCGACCGGGCCAGGTCGTCGCCCACCAGGCCATCGTGGTGGGCCGTCAACGCATCGACGTCGCGCACGGGCAGGCGGGGGGCGATGTCGACCACGGTGTCGGCGAGCCAGCGACCGGTGACCACCGCCCGCCGCCCCGCCTCGCGGGCCGAGGCCGCCAACGCGGCGATCTGCTCGCGCCGGCGGGCGGCCTCGTCGGCGGTCTCGTCGGCGAGGTCGTCGTCGAGCTCGGACGAGGCAGGCGGGGTGGGGTGACCGGTCGGCACACCCCGATTCTGCCGGTCGACGGTGACTTCCCGCGGGATCGGTCGATCGGGCGACCGATCCCGCACCGGGAAGCGGGCCGCCGGCCCGGCGACGGGCTACTTCTTGGCGTAGTCGTAGAAGCCCCGGCCCGACTTCCGACCCAGGTGACCCGCGGCGACCATGCGGCGCAGCAGCGGCACAGCCGAGTAGTTCGGGTCGTGGAACTCGGTGTAGAGCGCGTCGAGGATGGCGAGCGACGTGTCGAGCCCGACGAGGTCGAGCAGCGCCAGCGGCCCCATCGGGAAGTTGCAGCCGCCCATCATCGCGGCGTCGATGTCCTCGCGGGTGGCCGTGCGGTTCTCGAGCATGCGCACCGCGTTGTTGAGATAGGGGAACAGCAGCGCGTTGACGATGAAGCCGGCGCGGTCCTCGACCACGACCGGGCTCTTGCCGCAGGCCTCGGCGAACGCGACGGCCTCGGCGACGGTCTCGTCGCTCGACACCAGCGTGCGGATGACCTCGACCAGGCTCATCGCCGGCGCCGGGTTGAAGAAGTGGATGCCGCACACGCGCTCGGGGCGACCGGTCTCGACCGCCATCTCGACGACGGGGAGCGTCGAGGTGTTGGTGGCGAGGATGCCCCCGTCCTTGACGATGCGGTCGAGCTCGACGAACAGCTGCTTCTTGACGTCGAGGTCCTCGACCACGGACTCGACCACGAGGTCGCAGTCGGCCAGCGCGTCGAGGTCGGCCGTGGCGCTGACCCTCCCGGCCACCGCGTCGGCGTCGGCCTGGTCGAGCTTGCCCCGGCTGACCTGCTTGGCCAGCGACTTTCCGAGTGCGGCGACCATGGCGTCGGCCGACTCCTGCTTGCGCGACCGCAGCACGACGGTGATGCCGGCCTTCGCGGCCACCTCCGCGATGCCGGACCCCATGATCCCCGATCCGACGATGCCCAGACGTTCGATAGCCATCGCAGGAGGCTACTGACGGTAATTCCGAGCGGCCAAAGCGACCGGGCCTCGACGAGACGGCGCGACGAGGCGGAGGCCGGCGAGCCGGGGTCCGGGCGATCGCTGCCGCCGGCTCTCGTGGTCGCTACGGTCGGCGGGATGAGTGGACCCCTGGCTCTCGTCGGCGGTGGCGAGTGGCGCGACGGCTGCGACTTCGACACCGAGCTGCTGGCCGCCAGCGGCGGCAGCGAGGTGGTGGTGCTGCCGACGGCCGCCGCCTACGAGCACCCCGACCTGGCCGTCGAGCGGGCGACCCGCTGGTTCGAGGGCGCGGGAGCCACCGTGCGGCCGGTCCGGGCCGTCGACCGCGCCGGCGCCCACGACGAGGCCGCCGCAGCCGTCGTGCGCGCGGCCCGGTTCGTGTACCTGTCCGACGGCTCGCCGATGCACCTGCGCTCGGTCCTCATGCAGACCCCCCTGTGGGACGCCGTGGTCGCGGCCTGGCGGGGCGGGGCGGTGCTGGCCGCCTCGGGCGCCGGGGCCATGGTGTTGTGCGACCCTGCCGTCGACCCCCGGGGCGGGGCCTTCACCGTCGGGCTGGGCCTGCTGCAGCAGCTCGCCGTCGTCCCCCGGGCCGACACGTGGTCCGAGGACAAGCTGCACCGCACCCTGCAGCTCACGCCACCCGGGGTGCCGCTGGTCGAGGTCGACGAGCGCACGGCCCTCATCCGCGGCACCGACGGCACCTGGCGGACGGCCGGGGCCGGCAGCGTCAGCGTGTGGCTCGACGGGCACCAGGCCGACCTGGAGGCGCTGCCGACCTGACGTCGGCCGGCGGCGGAGCGCCGAGGGACGGTCACGCTCGGCCCGTCCGGCGCATCCACCCCGGCGGCGCGCCGCACGGGGAAGGTGTCGTTGGCCCCTGGTCAGCTCCAGCCCCGGGTCGTACCGTCGACGATGTCGAGGGTTTCGGCCCAGGAGGTCCCCCATGCATGCGCTCGTGTACCACGGTCCCGGCGAGAAGTCGTGGGAGGAGGTGCCGAAGCCCACGCTGCAAGACGACACGGACGCGCTCGTCCGAGTCGACACGGCGACGATCTGCGGCACCGACCTGCACATCCTCAAGGGTGACGTCCCCGCCGTCACCGACGGTCGCATCCTCGGCCACGAGGCCGTCGGCACCGTCGAGGAGGTGGGCAGCGCAGTCAAGAACGTGCACGTCGGCGACCGGGTGCTGGTGTCGTGCATCACGGCGTGCGGGGCGTGCCGGTACTGCCGCGAGGGCAGCTACGGCCAGTGCATCAACGGCGGTGGCTGGATCCTGGGCCACAAGATCGACGGCACCCAGGCCGAGTACGTGCGCGTGCCGTTCGCCGACACGTCGACGCACCCCGCCCCGGACGGCGTGACGGACGAGCAGCTGATCATGCTGGCCGACATCCTGCCCACCGGCTACGAGGTGGGGGTGCTCAACGGCGCGGTGAGCCCGGGTGACGTGGTGGCGGTGGTCGGCGCCGGCCCCATCGGCCTGTCGTCGATCATGAGCGCGCGCCTGTTCAGCCCCGCCCACGTCGTCGCCATCGACCTGGCCGACAGCCGCTTGGAGGCGGCCAAGCAGTTCGGCGCCGACATCACGGTGAACAACGGCAGCGAGGACCCCCTCGAGGTCGTCGCCGGCCTCACCGACGGGCTGGGCGCCGACGTGGCGATGGAGGCCGTCGGCGTGCCGGCGACGTTCGATCTGGCGACCAAGCTCATCCGGCCCGGCGGGCGGGTCGCCAACATCGGCGTGCACGGCGAGCCGGTCGACCTGCACCTCGAGGAGCTGTGGATCCGCAACGTCACCATCACCACGGGCCTGGTCGACACGTACTCGACCCCGACGCTGCTGAAGCTGGCCGCCAACCACCAGGTCGAGGCCGAGCGCTTCGTCACCCACCGCTTCGGTCTCGACGACTTCATGGAGGCCTACGACGTGTTCGCACGGCCCGCCGAGACCGGGGCCCTCAAGGTGGTGCTGGCCCGTAGCTGAATCGACGGGCGCGTCCGCCCCGCAGACCGGGTACGCATCGTCAGCAGGAGAAGGTCGCCCGAGGATCGGAGGTCCGCGCTCGATGGAGCAACGCTGGAAGTGCATCGACGGCAACGAGGCCGCGGCCCGGGTCGCCTACGCGCTGAGCGAGGTGGTGGCGCTCTACCCCATCACGCCGGCGTCGCCGATGGGCGAGCACTGCGACGACTGGGCGGCCGCCGGGCAGCCGAACCGGTGGGGCGTGGTGCCCGACGTCGTCGAGATGCAGTCCGAGGCCGGCGCGGCGGGGGCGCTGCACGGCGCGCTGCAGAAGGGGGCGCTGGCCACCACGTTCACGGCGTCGCAGGGCCTGCTGCTGATGGTGCCGAACATGTTCAAGATCGCCGGCGAGCTGACGCCGGCGGTCATCCACGTGGCCGCCCGCACCGTCGCGACGCACGCCCTGTCGATCTTCGGTGACCACAGCGACGTGATGCACGCCCGCAGCACGGGGTGGGCGATGCTGGCGGCCGGGTCGGTGCAGGAGGCGCACGACCTCGCGCTGGTCGCCCACGCGGCGACGCTGCGGTCGCGGGTGCCGTTCCTGCACTTCTTCGACGGGTTCCGCACCTCGCACGAGATCGACAAGATCGCGTTGCTCGACGACGGCGACGTGGCGGCCCTGGTCCGCGACGAGGACATCACCGCGTTCCGCTCGCGGGGCCTGACCCCCGAGGCGCCGGTGCTGCGGGGCACCGCGCAGAACCCCGACGTGTTCTTCCAGGCCCGGGAGGCCGCCAACCCCTTCCACGACGCGGTGCCCGGCATCGTCGCCCAGGTCATGGACGAGCTCGCGGCGCGCACCGGGCGGCGCTACGGCCTGGTCGACTACCACGGCGCACCCGACGCCGACCGGGTGGTGGTGCTGATGGGATCGGCGGCCGGCGCGGCCGAGGAGACCGTCGACGCCCTGCTCGCAGCGGGCGAGCGCGTCGGGCTGGTGCGGGTGCGGCTGTTCCAGCCGTTCCCTGTGCGCGAGCTCGTCGCCGCCATCCCGCCCACCGTGCGGTCGATCGCCGTGCTCGACCGCACCAAGGAGCCCGGGGCCGTCGGCGAGCCGCTGTACCTGTCGGTCGTCGCCGCCCTGGCCGAGGCCATGGACACCGACGAGCCCCCCTTCGCCCGGGCGCCCCGGGTGATCGGCGGTCGCTACGGCCTGTCGTCCAAGGAGGTGACGCCGTCGATGATCAAGCCGGTCTTCGACGAGCTGGCCCTCGACCGGCCGCGGAAGCACGTCACGGTCGGCATCTACGACGACGTCACCCACCTGAGCCTGCCGATCGACGCCGACTTCTCCCCCGCTCGCCCCGAGGGCGAGGTGCAGGCCATGTTCTTCGGCCTGGGCTCGGACGGCACGGTGGGCGCCAACAAGGCGTCGGTGAAGATCATCGGCGAGTCGACCGATCTGTTCGCCCAGGGCTACTTCGTCTACGACTCGAAGAAGTCGGGGTCGGTGACCGTGTCGCACCTGCGGTTCGGGCCCGAGCCGATCCGGTCGACGTACCTGGTCGAGAGCGCCGACCTGGTCGCGTGCCACCAGTTCGGCCTGCTCGAGAAGATGCGGATGCTCGACCACGCCCGGCCCGGCGCGACGTTCCTGCTCAACAGCCCGTTCGGCCCCGACGAGGTGTGGGCGCAGCTACCGCGCGAGGTGCAGACGCAGATCATCGACAAGGGCCTCGACCTGTGGGTGATCGACGCCTACCGCGTCGCCGGCGAGGTCGGCATGGGCAACCGCATCAACACGATCATGCAGCCGTGCTTCTTCCAGCTCTCCGGGGTGCTGCCGGCGGACGAGGCCATCGCCCACATCAAGGCCGGCGTCGAGCAGACCTACGGCAAGCGCGGTCGCGCCGTCGTCGAGCGCAACTTCGCCGCCATCGACCGGGCGCTGGCCGAACTGCACCGGGTCGAGGTGCCCGCCACCGTGGCCGGCGACCGCACCATGACGGTGACCGTGCCCGGCGACGCCCCCGACTTCGTCAAGCGGGTGACGTCGGTGCTGATGGCCGGCGACGGCGACCTGCTCCCCGTCAGCGCCCTGCCGGTGGACGGCACGTTCCCCACCGGCACCGCGGCCTACGAGAAGCGCTCGATCGCTCGCGAGATCCCCATCTGGGACCCGGACATCTGCATCGACTGCGGCAAGTGCGCCATCGTGTGCCCCCACGCGACGATCCGCATGAAGGTGTTCCCGGAAGGCAGCCTGCCGGACGCCCCCGACGAGTTCCCGAGCAAGCCGTTCCGCTCCCGCGAGCTGGCCGACCACCGCCTCACCATCCAGGTCGCCCCCGACGACTGCACCGGCTGCGGCGTGTGCGTCGACGTGTGCCCGGCGAAGAGCAAGACCGAGATCGGCCACAAGGCCATCAACATGGAGCCGGTCATGGAGCACCGCGACGTCGAGCGACGCCGCTGGGACCACTTCCTCACCATCCCCCGCCTGGACCGGTCGCTGCTGGCCCACGACTCGGTGAAGGGATCGCAGCTGCTCGAACCGCTGTTCGAGTTCTCGGGCGCGTGCGCCGGCTGCGGCGAGACGCCCTACATCCGCCTCGCCACCCAGCTGTTCGGCGACCGCATGGTCGTCGCCAACGCCACCGGTTGCTCGTCGATCTACGGCGCCAACCTGCCGACGACCCCGTGGACGACGAACGCCCAGGGCCGAGGCCCGGCGTGGAACAACTCGCTGTTCGAGGACAACGCCGAGTTCGGCCTCGGCCTGCGGCTGGGGCTCGACGCCCAGGCCGACGCGGCCCGCGACCTCGTCGCCCGGCTGGCGCCGACCCTCGGCGACGACCTGACCGGCGCCCTGCTCGGCAACCCCCAGGACACCGAGGACCAGATCGCCGAGCAACGCCACCTCGTCGAGGCGCTGCGGTCCCGGCTCGCCGACGTCGGTGGCGACATGGCGGTCGACGCGGAGCACCTCGCCGTGCTCGCCGGCAGCCTCGTCCGCCAGAGCGTGTGGCTGATCGGCGGCGACGGCTGGGCATACGACATCGGGTTCGGCGGCCTCGACCACGTGCTGTCGTCGGGCCGCAACGTCAACATCCTGGTGCTCGATACCGAGGTGTACTCCAACACCGGAGGCCAGGCGTCCAAGGCCACCCCGCGGAGCGCCGTCGCGAAGTTCGCCGCCGGCGGCAAGGCCACGGGCAAGAAGGACCTGGGAGCGATCGCCCGGGCCTACGGCAACGTGTACGTCGCCCAGGTCTCGATGGGCGCCAACGAGCTGCAGACCACCAAGGCGCTGCTCGAGGCCGACGCGTGGCCCGGACCGTCGCTGGTCATCGCGTACAGCACCTGCATCGCGCACGGCATCGACATGTCGAAGTCGATGTCGCACCAGAAGGACGCGGT
>JAFGPU010000272.1 GCA_016936035.1 Acidimicrobiales bacterium | reverse complement strand
GTGGAGAACAGCCGCCGGATGATGTCGTACGGTGGCAGGTCGCCGTGCTCGAGCTCCCGGTGGTGCGGCACGAGCTCCTTCTCGATGAAGTCGCGCACGGTGGCGCGCACCATCTGCTGTTCGTCGGACCATTCGATCACGGCGACCCTCCCGAGGTTCTCGCAGCGGCCGTGCAGCGACTGTAGGGGCGGCCCCGTCGGGACACCAACCACCTCCGACCGGGGCATGACGCCGGGAGCGGGCGTCGACTGTGGAATGCACGCTCCGAAGTGGCATCCTGTAACGACCCCCAGGGACGTACGAGGAGCTGCGCGTGTCGTTTCGCGTCAAGGATCGGGTGGTCTACCCCCACCACGGAGCGGCCGTCATCGAGGCCACCGAGAAGCGGGCCATGCCACCCGACGGCGAGGACAAGGAGTTCTTCGTCCTGCGCATGACCCACGGCGATCTCGTGCTGAAGGTGCCGGTCGACAAGGCCGAGGAGATCGGCATGCGCTACCCGATCAGCGTCGAGGACGTCGAGGACGTCTTCGAGGTGCTCGCGAAGAAGGACGTGCGCGAGCCCACCAACTGGTCGCGCCGGTTCAAGAACCACCAGGAGAAGCTCAAGTCCGGCGACGTCTACCAGGTCGCCGAGGTGGTCCGGAACCTGGCGCTGCGGGACAACGACAAGGGTCTGTCCGCCGGCGAGAAGTCGATGTTCGTCAAGGCCCGCCAGGTACTCGTCTCCGAGTTGGCGTTCGCCCTCAACATCAGCGAGGACGACGCGATGGACCGGCTCTCCAAGACCATCGCCTGACGGGCTCCGTCCCCTTGCGGGGGGGAGCGTCCACGACGGCCACCTCTCCCCTCTTCCCGGATCCGCCTGCCGGGGCGCGCGCTGACCGGCCAACCCCATCACCTAGAGTCTCGGCGCTGGCCGGCAGGACATCCCCCTCCCGCCGGACCACAGGCTGGGATCGTCTCGGGCGGATCACGAAGAGGACATCACATGAGCGATACACCGCAGGGCCCTGACTGGTGGCAGGCGTCCGACGACAAGTGGTACCCACCCCCGCGGCCGGAGATGCCGGGCGGCGCTGACGCGACCGCGGTCGCCTCGCCGGCCACGGCTGCGCCGTCCGGCGTGGGCGCCGGCCCGATGCCGCCCCCGGGCGCGCCTGCCGGCCCGCCCGTCGGACCACCCGTCGGGCCGCCCGTCGGGCCGCCGGGGGGCGCGCCGACCGGGCCGCCCAGCGGCGGGTTCCCCCCGGCCGGCGCGCCGAGCGGCGGCTTCCCGCCGGGTGCTCCGCCGAGCCCCTACGGCGGCGTGCCCGGCGCCCAACCGCCCGCCGCCCAGAACAGGACGCCGCTCTACATCGCGATCGGCGTGGTGGTCGCCGCGGCCCTCATCGGCCTGATCGTGGTGCTGTCCGGGGGCGACGAGGAGGAGCCCGCTGCGTCCACCCCGTCGACCGAGGAGGCGCCGACGACCGAGGTCGACCCCGCCAACACCGGCGGGACCTCGGACACGACCACGAGCGACGAGCCGTCGGGTGCCGCCGACCTCCAGGTCGTCGAGTCCGGGTTCTCGAACTACATGGGCGGCTACGACCGCGACGAGCAGACGGCCGCGTACGGCTTCGTCGTCGAGAACACGGGCGACGACGTGGCGGTCGACGTCAGCGTGAGCGTCTCGGCGTTCGACGCCGACGGCACGGCCGTCGCATCCGAGTCGCACACCATCTACGTGCTGCGGCCGGGTGAGAAGATGGGCATCGGTGACGAGTTCTGGGGCGACGACCTGACCGCCGAGATCGCCGACCTCCAGGTGCAGCTCAGCGAACCGTCGGGCTACGGCGCCGAGGACGTGCCCGAGGAGGGCACGCTGACGGCCGAGGGCATCACGACCACGACCGACGACTACGGGGTGACCACCAAGTTCACCGCCACGTCGACCTACGACCAGCAGCTCGACTACCCGTCGGCGTACGCCATCTACCGCAACGCGGGCGGCGACATCATCGGCGGCAGCCGGGGCTCGGTCGACTTCGTCGCCCCCAACGGGTCGACGGCGGGCGAGGTCACGAGCTGGGAGGTCATCCCCGACATCGCGACGACCGAGGTGTACCTCGACCCCG
This sequence comes from Acidimicrobiales bacterium, assembly GCA_016936035.1. Classification (GTDB taxonomy): domain Bacteria; phylum Actinomycetota; class Acidimicrobiia; order Acidimicrobiales; family VFJN01; genus ZC4RG19. The sequence goes on along the minus strand of JAFGPU010000272.1, from coordinate 3,429 downwards.
GGTACTTCTACTAGGCCGACAGACGGCGCAGGCGCCAGATCGGGGGCGGCCCACGGGCCGCCCCCGGACGCGTCCGACGGCAGGCGAGGTGCCTGCCGTCGTGTGCATCGACCCTGGTGCTGGTGGGCGTAACAGGGCTCGAACCTGTGACCTCACGCGTGTGAAGCGTGCGCTCTAGCCAACTGAGCTATACGCCCGGGGAGGAAGCACTCTAGCAATCTCGATCACCCTGCTCCGAACGGCGCCTGCCGCCCGTCGTCGAGCAGGTCCTCCAACAGCGCGAGCGCCCGGAGCACGGCCACGTCCGCGTGCTGGGGCCCGACGATCTGCAGTCCCACGGGCAGGCCGTCGGGCGTGACACCGCACGGCACGGTGCCCGCGGGCGACCGGGTCATGTTGAACGGGTACGTGTAGCGCACCCAGTTGACGTCGGGGTCGCCGTCGATGGTCCCCGGCTCCCCGACCCGGGGCGTCTGACCGGCCACCGTGGGCGTGACCAGCAACGGCGCCCGGTGGAACAGCTCGACCAGCCGCAGGTTGAGGCCGTGACCCGCGTCGGCCGCCCGGGCGAAGTCGGTGGCGCTCACGCTGGCCCGCGCCCACTCCATCACCGTGACGAGCCCGGGGTCGATGCGGCCCCAGATCTCGGCGTCGTCCCGGAAGCGATCGAGGGCGCGCAGGCTGTACACCCCCACCAGGGCCAACCAGTCGTCGACAGGGTCACGGTCGAACACCTCGTCGACCACCAGCACCTCGGTCCCCGCAGCTTCGAGGCGACCGAGGGCGGCGTCGCACACCCGCAGGATCTCGCCGTCGGTGCGCCCGTAGCCGAGCGTCGGCGACCACGCCACGGTGCGCGGCGGGTGGAGGTCGGCGAGGGAGCGCGACCACGACGCCTCGGGCAGCGGGAGCGACCCCAGATCGGTCGGCTCCGGCCCGACCACGGCGTCGAGCACCAGGGCCAGGTCCCGAGCCCGGCGCGCCATCGGGCCACGCGTCGACAGCAGCGGCCAGTCCGGCGGGGCGAGGCCGCCGCTCGGCACCCGGCCGGCGGACGGCTTGAAGCCTGTCAGTCCGTTGACCGCGGCCGGGATGCGGATCGACCCGCCGCCGTCGGATCCCGTCGCCAGCGGCACCAGCCCGGCCGCGAGCGCCGCCGCCGATCCGCCGGACGACCCGCCCGCCGAGCGGTCGAGCGCCCACGGGTTGGCGGTGGCGCCGAACACCTCGTTGACCGTGTCGGCCTTCCACCCCACCTCGGGGGTGTTCGTCTTGCCCACCACCACGCAGCCCGCGGCCCGCAGGCGCTCGACGAGCGGCGAGTCGGTGCGCGCCACCGGGCCACCGGCGAACGCCGCCGATCCCTTGCTGGTGGGGAACCCCGCGGCATCCTCCAGGTCCTTGACCGCCAGGGGGACGCCGGCGAGCGGGCCCACGTCCTCGCCGGCGGCGATGCGTTCGTCGACGGCAGCCGCTTCCTCGAGCGCACCGTCCGGGTCGAGCGCGACGAACGCCCCGAGGTCGGCGTCCAAGCGCTCGATGCGGTCGAGGGCCGCTGCCGTGACCTCCCGAGCCGAGAGGGACCGCCCGCTCACCTGCGCCCCGATGTCCGCGACGGTCGTCGACCTGAAGTCCATCGTCCGCACCGTACAGAGGCACAGCACACCACGCGGGCGCCGACCGGGACGCGGTCGATGCCGGGGCGAGTTGGAGGGGCCGGCCACGCCGGTGCGATGCTCGCCGCCGTGCGCGCCGAGCCCACCCCCGGCCGTGCCGGCCCTGCGGCCGCGCCTGGAGAGCCCGTCCCGACCAGCCCGGTCGAGGACATCGAGGACGCGCTCGTCGACGGGGGCCGCCCGATCGTGCCGGGCTCCGCCCGGGCCGCGCTCCGCCACCGCACCTTCCGGCGCGTGTTCTACGGGTCGTTCCTGTCCAACGTGGGCACGTGGATGCAGAACGTCGTGCTCGGAGCGCTCGCCTACGACCTGACCGGCTCTCCCAGCTTCGTCGGCGTCGTCCTGTTCGCCCAGCTCGGGCCCATGCTGTTGCTGTCGGTGGTGGGCGGCGCACTGGCCGACACGCTCGACCGACGCCGGCTGCTCGTCACCGTGGCGGCGACGCAGCTCGTGCTCTCGTTCGCCCTCGCGGCCGTGGCGGCCCCCGATCGCCCCAACCAGGTCGCGCTCATCGGCGTCGTGTTCGCCATCGGCGTGGGGCAGGCCCTGTTCAACCCCGCCTACGCGGCCCTGCTGCCCCAGCTCGTCGACCGCCGCGACCTCTCCGGGGCGATCGCGTTGCACTCGGCGCAGATGAACGGGTCCCGCGTCGTGGGGCCGGTCATCGGTGCGCTGCTCGACTCGACGCTCGGCGCCCCGTCCGTGTTCATGCTCAACGGCGTCAGCTACCTCTTCGTCATCGCGTCGCTGTCGAGCGTGCACCTGCCGGCGCCGTCGAGCAGCGCGCGGCCGGCCAAGGGCCTGCGCCGCCTGGGTGCGGGCCTCGCGGTCGCCCGGCGCGACGTGGTGGTGCGACGGTGTCTGGTCACGATCGTCACGTTCTCGCTCGTGTCGCTCACCTTCGTGGGCCAGTTCCCCGTGGTCGCGGAGCGCAACCTCGGCATCGACGAGCGCTCGACGGCATACGGCGTGCTCTACGCCTGCTTCGGGGTCGGGGCGGTGCTCGGAGCGCTGTCGATCGGCACCGTCTTCAGCCGGCGCTCGAAGGAGCGGATCGTGCGGCGGGCACTCGTCGGCTACGCCGTGGTGCTCGCCGTGTTCGCGCTGGTGCGGTCGCCGGCCGTGGGCTTCGCGGTCGTGCTCGCCCTCGGCGTCACCTACTTCGCGTTCATCACCTCGCTGTCGACGGTCCTGCAGGAGCGGGTGGCCGACCACGAGCGCGGCAGCGTGACGGCGCTGTGGATGATGGGCTTCGGGGGCACGGTGCCGATCGGCAACCTGCTCGCCGGGCCGGTCATCGAGTCGACGTCCATCACCGCGGTGATGCTGGTCGGTGCCGTGAGCGCGCTCGGGCTGAGCCTGTACGCACGGCTCGAACCCGCGGACACGGGCGCCGGCGCGACGCCGACCGGCGACGCCGGGGCGCACGCGGCCTGACCGCAGGCGCCCCCGGCGATCAGGCGAGCATGTCGACGAGGCGCTCGAGGCCCGCCACCCGGCTGCCCTTGAGCAGGACGGCGTCCCCCTCGCCCAGGCTCCCCAGCGCATCGACGGCGTCGCCGAGGGCGGCCACCACGGTGCCGCCGTAGGCCGGCACCGCCACGGACACGACCTCGATGCCCAGCTCGCGGGCGAGCTCGCCCACCGCGCGGTGCTCGTCGTCGCTCGACGGTCCCAGCTCGGCCATGGCCCCCAGCACGGCGACCCGGCGTCGCGCGTCGAGAGCGGCGAGCGACCGCAGCGCCGCGGCCAT
>JAFGPU010000271.1 GCA_016936035.1 Acidimicrobiales bacterium | reverse complement strand
GGGCGCCTGTCGGCCTACAAGGGCGTGCGCCTGCTGCTCGACGCCTGGCACCGGGCCGACGTCGATGCGGAGCTCCGCATCGTCGGCGACGGGGATCTCCGTGACGACGTGCTGGCGGCCAGCACCTCCGACCCCCGCATCACCTGGGTCGGACAGGTGAGGCCGGACGAAGTCGGTGACCAGATCGCATCCGCACGCGCCGTCGTGGTCGCATCCGTCTGGGACGAGCCGTTCGGCCGGGTGGCGGCGGAGGCCCTGGCGCACGGCCGTCCAGTCATCTCCACCGGTCGTGCCGGCCTCGCCGAGGTCGTCGACGACTCGTGCGGTTGGATCACCGGCGACGACCCCGACGCCATGGCCGCCGCGCTCCGCGAGGCAGCCGACCACGACCAGCTCGTGGCACGCAAGGCGCGCGCCGCAACGGAGCGCCACGCAGCGACCTTCAGCCCCACGGCGACGACCGACCGGCTGATCGACATCTACACGTCCGTGCGTGACGACACAGAGCACGACGCGCGACGTCCCGGATAGCATCGCCGTGTTCGTTGGGGGTCACGCCGTTCACGGCAAGTCTGGGGGTTCCGTGGAGACAACGGCACGGGCACGCGCAGCACCGTGGCCTGACGTCCCGTCTGCGACGGGCCCGGACGCCGACACCGCCAGTGGCATGGCCCACCTGCGCGTTCCCCGCCCGGCGTGGCTGAGCCGTTATGCCGGGGCGCTCGTCGTGCTCGACGCCATGGCCATGGCGGTCGCCACGCTCACCGCCAAGATCTCGTGGCTCGGCATCGACCCCGAGCCACTGGCCATCCGCTCGTTCAGCATCCCGTACTGGGCTCTGGCCCTGGTCACGGTGCCGACGTGGGTCGCGCTCCTCGGCATCGCCGGGGCCTACGACCTCGGTCCGTTCGGTACCAGCCACCGCGTCTGGCGACGGCTGGTCCGCGCCGGCGCCCAGCTGCTGGCCGTGGTCGCCGTGGCCTACTACTTCGCGCACCTGGAGCAGCTGGGCCGGGGCGTGCTCGTCGGGCTCATCCCCCTCGCCGTCGTCTTCACGGTCGCAGCCCGGGTGGTCGCCGGTGCCAGTCTCGAGGCGCTCCGGCGGCGGGGCCGCGCCCGCCGTACCGCTCTGGTGATGGGGACGGTGCGCAGTGTCCGGGTGCTGCTCGGCCACCTCGAACGCCAACGCTCCGCAGGGATCGAGGTCGTCGGTGTGATCGAGCTCGACGAGGACACGAGCGCGGTCGGCGCTGATGCCGGCGGGTCTGCGTACGGTCTCGACATCTCCGGGACACGGCGGGGCATCCGCTTCCGAATGGCCGAGGCACTGGACACCACCCGGGCCGAGACGATGATCGTGACCGGAGGCCTGGCGCCCGGGCAGCTGCGCGACATCGCATGGATGCTCGAGGGCACCGGCGTTGAACTGCTCGTGGTGCCCACACCCGCCGACATCGAGGGCCTGCGGACGGAGATTCGACCCGTGGCCGGCCTGCCCCTGCTCTACCTCGACGGCTGAGCGGCGGCGCCGACAGCCAAGCGGCGACCGCTCAGCGGCGCCGGCGGTGGTTGTCGAAGATCGCGACGGCCTGGCGCAGCGGCACGAGGTCGCGCCGGTGCTGACGGTGGGCGTCGGCCACCGCTTCCGCGGCCGCCTTGCGCACCTCGGCCAGCTCGGTCCGTAGCCTGGCGACCTCGTCCTCGAGCTCGAGCACCCGCTGCACGCCGTACAGGTTGAGGCCTTCGTTGGTCAGCTCCTGGATGCGGCGGAGCTGCTCGATGTCGGCGTCGCTGTAGCGCCGGCTGCCCCCGGTGGTGCGCGCGGGGTCGACCAGGCCCTTGCGCTCGTAGATGCGAAGTGTCTGCGGGTGGACTCCGGCCAGCTCGGCGGCCACCGAGATGACGTAGACCGCCCGGGTGGGTTCACGACCGTTGGGTCGCATCGGTCATCATCCTTCCTGGACCCCGAGGTGCTCCCGGGGTGATCTGCCGTCGGTCGCGGCCGCCAGGGCCTCGATCGCCTTGCGCTCGTCGTCGGACAGCTTCTGCGGCACCGCCACCTCGACGGTGACGAGCAGGTCGCCTGTCCGCTTGCGGGCGGGCACCCCCTTGCCCTTGACCCGCAGCGTGCGCCCCGACCGGGTGCCGGCCGGGATGCGCAGCTTCACCGAGCCCCCGTCGAGGGTCGGCACCCGCACGTCGGCGCCCAACGCCGCCTCGGGGAAGGTGACCGGCACCGTGATGGTGAGGTCGTCGCCCCGCCGGCCGAACAGCGGGTGCTTGCCGACACGGGTGGTGACGTACAGGTCGCCCGGCGGCCCACCGTTGCGCCCGGGACCGCCGCGGCCCTTGAGTCTGATGCGCTGGCCGTCGGCGACCCCGGCGGGCAGGCGCACCTTGACCTCGCGGGGGCGGTGCTCGATGCCGGTTCCCCGGCACGTGGGGCACGGGTCGTCAATGGTGTAGCCCCGGCCACCGCAGCTGGGGCACGGCTGCGAGAAGCTGAAGAAGCCCTGGTTGTCGTCGATGACGCCGCGGCCCCCGCACTGCGGGCAGGCGTGCGGTGTGGTGCCCGGCCGGGCCCCGCTGCCGTGGCACGTCGAGCACGACGCGTCGCTGGTGAGGTGGATGGTGGTGGTGAGGCCGTGGACCGCGTCGTCGAAGTCGAGGTGCAGCTCGGCCTCGAGGTCTTGCCCGCGGTGGGGACCGGTGCCGCGCCCGGGGCCACCGGCGCCGCGCCGCCCCCGGTTGAACAGGCCGCCGAGGACGTCGCCCAGGTCGCCCACGTCCTCGAAGCGGAAGCCGCCGGTCGGACCTCCGGCACCGGGGCCGGGCCCGCCGCCGCCGAACATGCCGCCCATCGGCCCCAGCTTGCGGACCTCGTCGTACTCCTTGCGCTTCTCGGGGTCGCCGACCACGTCGTAGGCCGCCGACACCTCCTTGAACCGCTCCTCGGCTGCCGCGTCGCCGGGGTTGTTGTCGGGGTGGTACTGGCGCGACAGCTTCCGGTACGCGCTCTTGATGTCCTTCGCGGTGGCGGTCTCGCTCACCCCGAGGACCCGGTAGTAGTCCTTCTCGAACCACTCGCGCTGCGGCGCCATCGGCCTCTGACCCGTCCTTTCCGCTCGCTCAGTCGGTCACCTTGACCATGGCGGGGCGCAGCACCTGGCCCCGCCAGCGGTAGCCGGGGCGGAGCACCTCGGCCACCACCTGCTCGCCACCCTCGCCCGGCTCGTGCATGACGGCATCGGCTTCGGTGGGGTCGAACGCCGCCCCCTTGGGGTCGATGCGCTCGAGGCCCTCCTTGCTGAGCGCGCCGTAGAGCGCGGTCAGCACCGGCTCGACCTCGCTGGCGCCGTGCGCGAGGGCGGCGTCGCACGAGTCGAGCACCGGCAGCAGGTTCTCGACGAAGCGACCGAGCGACCGGACCACGGCGTCGTCCTGGCGCTTCTGGGCCTGCTTCCGGTAGTTCTCGAAGTCGGCCTGGGCGCGCCGGTAGGCGTCGAGGTACTGGGCCCGCTCGGACAGCAGCAGCTCGAGGTCGACCTCGAGCGCATCCGCCGCCGCCTGCAGATCGGCGTCGACCTCGACGTCGCTCTCGGCGTCAGCGGCGGGCGTGTCGCCGGAGGGTTCGTCCGGCGCGGCATCGGTGGCGGCGTCGGGCGCGTCCTCGCCGGCCCCGCCGCCGTCACGGTCCGTTGCGGCCGTGTCCTCCTCGCCCGGGGGCGAGGAGGACGGCTCGTCGGTGGTGGGGTCGGTGGACTCGGCCTTGCCGGTGGTGGGCTCGTCCGTCACTTGCTGTCCTCGTCGTCGACGATCTCGGCATCGACCACGTCGTCGTCGGCCGGCTGGCTGGCGGCGTCGCTGGGCCCGGTACCCGGGCCGGCCGAGGCGCCCTCGGCCGATGCCGCCTCGTACAGCTTCTGCGTGAAGGTCTGGCTGGCCGACATGAGGGCGTCGGTGGCGTTGCGGATGGCCTCGATGTCGCTGCCACCCAGCGCGCCCTTGAGGTCGCCGAGCTTGGCCTCGACGGCCGACTTCTCGTCGCCCGAGATCTTGTCGCCCTGCTCCTTGAGCAGCTTCTCGGTCTGGTAGACGAGCGTGTCGGCCTGGTTGCG
>JAFGPU010000270.1 GCA_016936035.1 Acidimicrobiales bacterium | reverse complement strand
GGGCCGGAGAGCGCCAGCTCGGCGTCGGGGAGATCGGTGGTCGAGCCCAGTTCGCCGGCGACCGCCTCGGCGTCGGCCCAGTTGTCGACGCCCTCGGCCTCGGGGCCGATGAGGGCGTACAGGTCGGGGAAGCTCAGGCACTCGACCTGGTCGTTGTCGACGCTGGTCATGACCGCCATGCCGTCGTAGGCGACCTGCAGCTCGACGTACTCGACGCCATTCTCGGCGCAGATGTCGGCCTCTTCCTGCTTGATGGCCCGCGAGGCGTCGGAGATCTCGGTCTCGCCGTTGCAGAAGAGCTCGAAGCCGTCGCCGGTGCCGGGACCGTCGACCGCGATGTCGACGTCGCCGCTCTCGCTCATGAAGGCCTCGGCGGCGAGCGACGAGATCGGCTCGACGGTGGACGAGCCGGAGATGTTGATGGAGCCGGAGGCGCTGCCGCCGCCCCCGGTGCTGGCGTCGTCGTCGCCACCGCACGCGGCGGCGATCACGCCGAAGGCCAGGATGATCGGAAGCCACGCCATTCGACGCTGCTTGTGTGACTGCACGTGTGCCCTCCCTGGGCTCTGCTGTCGTCGGAGCGCGTCCCGCCCCAGTTGCCGCCCCGGACGGTAGGGAAGGCAGGTGAACGACCGGTGGGGGCGAGGGTGAACCAGAGGTGAACACGGCCGTAACGTTGTCCCAACGGGCCGCTGGCAGGTCACTGACCAGGGAAAACAGTACAGATGGTCGTCAGTCGAGCACGTTGCGGACCTGCGCCAGCAGCGCCCGGTCGTGGGCGTAGGTGAGCATCGCCTGCGCCTGGGACAGCGTGGCCCAGCGCCGCTGGTCGACCTCGTCGCCCGGCGACCACGGCTCGGTGCCCACGATGCGCATCGCCCAGTAGCGCACCAGCTTGCGGCGCCCCTTGGCGTCGACGTACTCGGTCGGGGGCAGCTCGTCGCCCAGCGTGCAGATCAGGCCCGTCTCCTCCGCGACCTCCCGCAACGCCGCGTCCTCGAACGACTCGCCCTTGTCGAGCTTGCCCTTGGGAAACGACCAGTCGTCGTAGCGGGGGCGGTGGATCAGCACCACCTCGAGGTCGGGCCGGGTGTCGCCGTGCTCGTCGGCCACGACGGTGTCGCGCCAGACCACGCCGCCGGCCGCCCGAACATCGGGCTGCGCGGTTGCTCGCTTGCCGTTCTGCTTGCCGGGGGCACGCGCCATGATCCGTCGTTCATACCCGCTCGTCGCCCGGACGACGAACGCCGGGCCCCCGACCAGGCGGTCACCCCGTGGCCGTGGTGGGTGGGCGGGGCAGGGGACGCACGTCGCCGGCCGCCCGGCGCATGACCTCGGCCTCGCCACCCCCGAGCGGGCGGTCGGCAGCCGCCGACGCGTCGACCGCGAGCTCGGCGGTGAGGTCGGGCTGGGACACGAGCTCGTGCTCGGCCCCCCGCCGGTTGCGCAGCTCGGTGACGCGATCGAGCTGGCGTTCGAGCTGGCGGCGCCGGGTGCCCGAGAGGTCGTCCCAGCTGCGCCGCACGCTGTCGAGGCTGCGGCCCACCTTGTCGAGCGCGTCGCTGAACTTGCCCCACTGCTGCTCGAAGGCACCCAGGCAGGCGAGGATCTCGTCGGAGGTGCGTTGCAGCTGGGTCTGCTCGACGGCCTGACGGATGACGGCCAGCACCGAGAACAGGGTGCTGGGGGAGCACAGCACCACCTTCTGGCCCAGGGCGACGTCGATGAGCTCGCGATCGTGCTGGTGGACGAACGCGTACACCGCCTCGTTGGGGATGAACAGCAGAACCTCGTCGAGCGTCTCGTCCGGGTCGATGTAGACCCGGCCCGACAGCTCGCGCACCCGGGCCCGCACGTCGCGCACGAAGGCGATGACGTGCTGGTCGCGCTCGCGCTCGGACGAGGCCTCGAGGTAGCGCAGGTAGTTGTCGATGGGGAACTTGACGTCCATGTGCAGCACCCGGCCGCCGGGGAGCAGGAACGTGAAGTCGGGGATGGTGCCGGCGGTGGTGGCCGACTGCTTGCGGTAGCTGATGCCCTCTTGCAGGCCGGCGGCCCGCAGCACGTCGTCGGCCATGCGCTCGCCCCACTGGCCCCGGGCCTTGGGGTTGGCCAGCGCCTGGCGGAGCGACTGGGTGGTCTCGGCCAGCCGGGCGCTGACCGCCGCCATCTCGCTGAGGCGGGTCTCGACCCGGCCGTGCTGCTCGGCCCGCTCGCGCTGCAACGACCCCACCAGCTCGGTGACCCGGGCCAGCTCGGCCCGCACGTCGCCCATGTGCTGCTCGACGGTGGCCGCGCGCAGGGCCATCTGGTCGGTCATGGCGCCCCGCAGCTGGCCGATCTGCTGCTCGAAGGCCTGCTGGCGCGACGCCAGCTCGCGCGACCCTGCGTCGGCCTGGGCGCCGAGGCGCTCGCCCGCCACCTTGACCACCGTGTCGACCGCGGCGTCGACCGCCGCCCGCACGGTCGCCTGGTGCTCGGCCGCCAGATGCTGCTCGCTCGCCGGCGCCTGGGGACCGCCCCGCGGCTCGATGCCCAGGCGGGATATCACGAGCCACGCCCCGGCCAGGCCGGCGGCGACGCCTGCGATGACACCGACGACGAGCAGTGCTGCGTCCATGCCCCGAACTTACGGGCGACCTATGACAGTTTCGGTGACCCTCGTGCGACGTCGCTCCGCCGTCTCGTCCGGAATCAGGCGTCGGTGGGGCGGTGCAGGGCCGCAGCCTCGAGGGCGGCCTGCCGGCGGAGGGCGACCACCAGCGAGGCACCGTGCACGAGGCAGGAACACTCGCCCTCGTCGTCGCCGTGGGCCGAGATGGCCTCCACCAGGCGGAGGACGCGGTCCTGGCCACCGAACACGACGGCCCGCAGGGCGGGCGGCAGCTGGTCGTGGACCTCGCGCTCGGACTCGACGTGGAGGCGGAGGCTCATCTGCAGGCGGGCGACGGTCCGCGACAGCTCCAGCGGGTCGTCCGCGACCGCTGCGGCCTGCACGGCGCGGGCGAGCGAGAGCAGGTCGGTGTGACCCGATCCTGCGGCCCCTTCGGGGGCGGGACGGTGCCCGGGCCGGCCGAGGCGACGCGCGGGCTCGCGGAGGTGGGAGTGCGAGTGCGAGCGGACGGGGGTCATCACCGCTCCTTTCCCTCGACCGGAGGGTAGGCCGAGCGGCAGGTGATCGCCAGGGCCGTTGGTCCCTGCCGCCCCGGCCTCAGGGCGCGGCCTGCCCCTGGACCACCGATGCCCCGACCGGCCGCGCCGCCCGCGCCACGGTGCGGCGCTGCAGCTCGACGTGCGACTCGACCTCGCCGCCCGGGGCGGCCCGCTGCCAGCGCCCGTCGGAACCGAGCGTCCACGCCAGGACGTCGTCGCGCAGCTCGATGTCGAGCACCTCGTCCAGCCGGGCCTGGAGGGCGGCGTCGGTGACGGGCGTCAGCACCTCGACCCGCCGGTCGAGGTTGCGCGGCATCAGGTCGGCCGAGCCGATCAGGTGCAGGGTGTGGCCGTCGCCGAGGCCGTTGGCGAATCGGTAGATGCGCGAGTGCTCGAGGTACCGGCCGATGATCGACCGCACCCGGATGGTCTCGGACATGCCGGGCACCCCCGGCGTCAGGCAGCAGATGCCCCGTACGACGAGGTCGATCTCGACCCCGGCCTGGGAGGCCCGGTACAGCTCTTCGATCATGTCCTGGTCGACCAGGCTGTTCATCTTCATCGTGATGCGCCCGCGCCCGGGACCGGCGTCGATCTCGCCCTGGATCAGCTCGTTGAGCGCGTCGCGCAGCAACCGGGGCGCCACCAGCAGGCGCTGGTAGTCGATGTTGCGGCCGTAGCCGGTCAGCTCGTTGAACAGCTGGGTGAGGTCGGACCCGATGGCCGGGTCGCACGTGAGCAGGCCCAGATCCTCGTAGGTGCGGGCGGTCCGGGAGTTGTAGTTGCCCGTGCCCACGTGGCAGTAGCGGCGTAGCCCGTCGGCCTCCTCGCGCACGACCAGCGCCGCCTTGGAGTGCACCTTGAGGCCGATCAGCCCGTAGGTGACGTGCACCCCGGCGGTCTCGAGCTGGCGCGCCCACTCGATGTTGGCCCCCTCGTCGAAGCGAGCCTTGAGCTCGACGATCACGGCCACCTGCTTGCCTCGCTCGGCGGCCCGGATGAGCGACCGGGCGATGGGGCTGTCCCCCGAGATGCGGTAGAGCGTCATCTTGATGGCGAGGACGCGCGGATCGGTGGAGGCCTGGCGGACGAACTCCTCGACCGTCGTGCGGAAGCTCTCGTAGGGGTGGTGGACCAGCAGGTCGCTGCGGCGGACGGCGTCGAAGACGTCGACCCGCTCGCCGTCGCTGTCGGCCAGGCGGGACGGGGTCACCCGCTGGTAGGGCGGGTCCTTCAGGTCGGGACGGTCGAGGCCGTGCACCGACCACAGGCCTCCCAGGTCGAGTGGCGCCGTGTGCACGTAGACGTCCTCGTCGGCGACGTCGAGCTCGCGCTGGAGCAGCTCGCGCACCTCGTCCGACATGCCGGCGTCGACCTCGAGCCGCACGGCCCGCCCGAAGCGCCGGCGGCGCAGCTCGACCTCGACCAGGGCGAGCAGGTCGTCGGCCTCTTCCTCCTCCAGGGTGAGGTCGGTGTTGCGCGTGACGCGGAAGGGATGGTGCTGCTCGATCTCCAGGCCTGGGAACAGCTGGTCGAGGTGGGCGGCGATGACCTGCTCGAGGGGGACGTAGCGCTCGCCGTCCGGCAGCACCACGAACCGGGGCAGCAGCGACGGCACCTTGACCCGGGCGAACCGGCGGATGCCGGCATCGGTGTCGCGCACGATGACCGCCAGGTTGAGCGACAGGTTCGAGATGTACGGGAACGGGTGCCCGGGGTCGACCGCCAGCGGGGTGAGCACCGGGAAGATGCGCTCCTCGAACGTCTCGACCAGGAACTTCTCGTCGTC
>JAFGPU010000269.1 GCA_016936035.1 Acidimicrobiales bacterium | reverse complement strand
CGTGATGACCGGGTCGGTGCCGTCGTCGGCCTCGCCGTCGCCGTCCAGGTCCCAGGCGTAGGTCAGCACGTCACCGGGGTCGCCGTCGGTCGACGCCCCGGCGTCGAAGGTGACGGTCAGGGGCGGATCGCCGGCGTCGGGGGTGGCGGTGAACGCCGCCTGTGGCGGGGTGTTGGTGGCCGAGTAGCCGATGCGCCGGATCGCGCCGCCGTAGAGGTCGACGTACCAGAGCTCGCCCCCCGGACCGAACTCGATCTCGACGGCGCTGGCGGCCGCGTGGTGGAAGGCTGACACCTGCCCCGGATCGGGGAGACCGTCCTCGCCCGCGTGCACCGCGAAGATGCACCCCCGCGCTGCGTCGGCGAAGAACAGCGCGCCGTCGTAGTCGTCCGGGTAGGCGCTGTCGGCCGGCGTGAACGCCAGGCCCGAGATCGACGAACCCCGGCCGGTGGGGCACCGCTCGTCCGCCACGGTCTCGTCGTGGCGGTACTGAACGTAGGGGTCGACCGTCCCGCCCTGCGCGTAGAGGTCCTCGCACACGGGCAGGTCGAGGTCGTCGTACCGGCGCTGGCGCTCGTGCCCCTCCCGGCACGGCCACCCGAAGTTGTCGACCCGGCCGTCGTCGCCGACGGTGCGGTCGATCTCCTCCCACGTGCTCCACCCGACATCGCCCATCCACACCTCGTTGGTGCCCGGGCGCATGGTGAACCGGAACGGGTTGCGCAGCCCGTAGGCCACGATGCGGCGGGCGTTGGGGTCGGCGGCGTCGGCGAGCGGGTTGTCTGCCAGGGCGTCACCGGTCTCGGGGTCGATGCGGATGATGGCGCCGTCGAGCCCGACCGGATCACCGGCGGTCTGCAGGTCCTGCGAGCGCAGTGCGCCGCCCTCGAGGGGCGGGTCGCCACACGGGTTCGGTGGCAGGCCCCGCTGCCCGTAGTCGGCCCAGTTGAAGCTGGCCCCGTCGCCCGCCCCGGCGTAGAGCGCGCCGTCGGCGCCGAACGCCAGCGTGCCGATGGTGTGGCTCGGGTACTGCTGGCACCAGTCCTCGACGAGCACGTGCTCCTTGCCGCGCCACACCCCGTTGCGCACCTCGAGGCGGGAGACGCGGGCGGTCACCACGCATCCGTCCGCCGACTCGCCGGGCGGGGTCGGGCACACGTCGCCGTCGCTGTCGGGCTCGCCCCAATGGGGCGCGGTCCCCCCGGGCAGGGCGTCGTGCGTGTAGGCGACGAAGATGCTGGGATCCGCCGGGAAGTCAGGCGCCAGCGCCAGTCCGAGCAGCCCGCGGTCCCAGCTGTTGTAGACGTTGGTGCGCAGGTCGGCGACGACGGTCGGGGTGCGGTCGTCGATGCCGTCGAACGCCTTGACGACGCCGGCCTTCTCGGCGACGAACACCCGGCCGTCGGGCGAGAACTCGACGGCGGTCGGACGGTCGAGACCGTCGAACACGACGTAGTCGTGGAAGCCGGCCGGCAGGTTGCAGCCGGTCAGGCCGAGCAGCGACAGCGTCAGTGCCGTCGCGATCGCCGTCAGCCCTCGCCGGCGGCGCCACCGGGTCGCCACTCGACGGCCATGTCGTCGCGCCGTCCACGTCATCGCCCGCCTCCCCCCTCTGGGCACGCCGCCCAGACGTGCCCAGAGGGTGACCGTAACGTAGGCACCACCGAGCGCGAGGCATCACCGCGATGAGCGCGCGAACCGCTTCAGGGCGTCGTCGTCCCGCCGTGCCCGGTCGCTCCCGGGCTCAGCCGGTGGCGCACGCCTGCATGGTCGCGTCGACGGCCTCGGCCACCTCGGGCGGCGCGTCCCCCTCGTTCGCCTGCACGAGGGTGTCGAACGGCAGGTCGTGCACGACGCAGTCGCCGAACGCGAACGCGTCCTCGTGATCCAGTCCCTGGACCTGGGCGCCGACGACCATCACCTGGGACCGTGCCGCAGGGACGCCCAGCGTGTCGAGGCCCCGGCTGGACGGCGCGACCGTGTAGCCGTCGGGCTGCGACGCGCAGGCCTCCAGCGACACCAGGTCGGCGTCCGCCTCGACCGACGCAGCCCCCGGCGACCCGACCGCGGCCCAGTCCCGCAGCGCCCGGGCGATCTCGTCGGTGTCCTCGGGAGTGTCGCCCACCAGGTCGGCGCGCACGCACGTGCGCTCGCCGTCGTCGTAGGCGATCGCGTTGTCGCCGCCCCAGCCGTCGGCGGCGGCGAGGGCGTCCAGCGGGTCGATGCGCTCGGCGAGCAGCACGTACAGGGTCGTGGCACCGATCGGTCCCGGCTCGCCGACCTCGTCGCCACCGTCGGGGAGGTCGGGCTGGTCGACGTCCACCGGCTGGTCGCCCGCGAAGTACGAGCGGGGGTCGAGCAGGTGCTCGCTGCTGGCGGGCGGCTCGGCGAAGGCGTCGTCGACGGCGGCGTTGCCCCCCTCGTCGACGATGAGCTCGACGAGCGGCGTCCCGAGCACGTACGGCGCTGCGAACAGCGCCTGCAGCGCTCCGGGGACGTCGCTGAGGCCCTGCTGGCTCTCGTCGTAGGCCGTCGAGTACTCGTCCCAGTAGGCGTCCTGACGGTCGCCGTCCAGCGACGACACGTAGGCCATCTCGATCCTCGACGCGTCACCCTCGACGAGCGCGTCGAAGGCCTCGCGGGCGCCCGTCGAGTCGTCCGGCAGCGGCGCCGTGAGATCGAAGGCCTGATCCTGGGCGACGTGGACGAGCTCGTGCACGAGGGTGGCCTCGAGCCCGACCGACATCTCGGTGCCCCGCACGTTCACCACCTCGGCCACCGGGTCGTAGAACGCCAGGGTGCCGGTGTCGACGAGGTCGTTGGTCGACGCGAACGGATCGGTGCCGGCGGGCAGGATGCCGAGGGCTTCGAGCACCGCACCCCACTCCTCCATCGCCTCGCGGTCGGCGGCGGTGAGGGCGCCGTCGTCGATGCGCACGGCGTCGGCGTACCCGTCGGCGTCGAGGAACTCGACGGTGACCGGATGCTCGAAGGCGAGGCCCCGCTCGCGCTCGACGAAGTCGGCCAGCGGCGCCACGCGCTCGTCCCACTCGTCCGGGTGCCCCCCGTCGCCGGACAGGACGATCATTGCGGCCACCACCACGCCGACCACGGCCGTCACAGCGGCGGCGACCACCGGCCACCGGCGTCGGCTGCGGCCACCGGTGGCCGGGAACGGGGGCGGGGGCGGGGGGAAGGCGGGCGGACCGGGGACATCACCGCGCCCGGGACCAGGCGCGAACGACGGCGGCGCGCCCCATGCCGGCACCGGAGACGACGGTGCAGGTGGGGGCGGCGGCGGTGGCGGAGACGACGACGACGGCGGCGACGGCGATG
>JAFGPU010000268.1 GCA_016936035.1 Acidimicrobiales bacterium | reverse complement strand
CGACGCGGTGCGCACGCCCCGCGGCAAGGGCAAGAAGACCGGCGCCCTGCACACCGTCAAGCCCGTCGACCTCGTGACGACGCTGCTCGACGCCGTCCGCGAGCGCAACCCCGACCTCGACCCCGCCCAGGTCGACGACCTCGTGATGGGCACCGTCGAGCCCCACGGCGACCAGGGCGGCGTGCTGCCCCGGACCGCCGTGCTGGCCGCCGGCTTCAGCGAGGAGGTCGCCGGCACCCAGCTCAACCGCTACTGCGGGTCCGGCCTCGAAGCCGTCAACCAGGCCGCCGCGCGGCTGCGGTCCGGCTGGGAGGACCTGATCCTGGCCGGCGGCGTCGAGTCGATGTCGCGCGTCCCGATGGCCTCGGGCGGCGACCCCTGGGCCATGGACGCGGCCACCAACTACGCCACCCACTTCGTGCCGCAGGGCATCTCGGCCGACCTCATCGCCACCATCGAGGGGTTCAGCCGCACCGACGTCGACAGCTTCGCCGTCGAGTCGCAGGAGCGCGCCGCCAAGGCGTGGGCCAACGGCCACTTCGAACGCTCCATCGTCCCCGTGGTCGACCCCACCGGCCGGGTCATCCTCGACCGCGACGAGCACATGCGCCCCGGCAACTCCGTCGAGGACCTCGCCCAGCTGCCCCCGTCCTTCGCCGCGATCGGCGACATGGGCGGCTTCGACGCCGTGGCGCTGCAGAAGTACACGCGCGTCGAGCGGATCGACCACGTCCACCACGCCGGCAACTCGTCGGGCATCGTCGACGGCGCCGCGCTGGTCCTGCTCGGCAGCGAGGAGGCCGGCAAGCGCAACGGGCTCACCCCGCGCGCCCGCATCCGCTCGGCCGCCGTCGTCGGCAACGAGCCGACCATCATGCTCACCGGGCCGGCCCCGGCCTGCCGCAAGGCCTTGGACAAGGCCGGCATGACCATCGACGACATCGACCTCGTCGAGATCAACGAGGCCTTCGCGTCGGTCGCGCTCAAGCTGATGCGCGACCTGGGCGTCGACCACGACATCACCAACGTCAACGGCGGCGCCATCGCCATGGGCCACCCGCTCGGCGCCACTGGCGCCATGCTGCTCGGGACCATGGTCGACGAGCTCGAGCGCCGCGACCTCAACACCGCCCTGGTCACGCTGTGCATCGGCGGCGGCATGGGCATCGCCACGGTCGTCGAGCGGGTCTGACGCTGGGGCGTCAGACCCTCTCCCCCTCCATCGCCGCAGCTCCCGGACCGTGTCCGTGATCGGGACACCAGGACGGTGACGCGGCGGCTCGATCCTCTCCCAGGGGAGGCTCCCGGGGGCGGACACCGCGCCACGTGACACATCGCAGACTTCGCAGACCATGAGGACTTCCATGAGCACCGAGACCATTCGCTACGAGAAGGACGGCGAGGGGATCGTCACGCTGACGCTCGACGACCCGAACCAGTCCGCCAACACGATGAACGCCGACTTCGTCGAGTCCTACGCGGCCGTGGCCAAGCGGCTCGAGGACGAGGCCGACGACATCACCGGCATCATCGTCACGTCGGCCAAGTCGACGTTCTTCGCCGGCGGCGACCTGCGTGACCTCATCCAGGCGCGGCCCGAGAACGCGCCCGACGTCGCGGCGCAGTCGGACCGCATCAAGGCGGCCATGCGCACCATCGAGACCCTCGGCAAGCCCGTGGTCGCCGCCATCAACGGCTCGGCGCTGGGCGGCGGGCTCGAGATCGCGCTGGCCTGCCACCACCGCATCGCGGTGGACAACCCCAAGACCGTGATCGGCCTGCCCGAGGTCACCCTCGGCCTGCTGCCCGGCGCCGGCGGCTGCGTGCGCGTGCCCCGGCTGCTGGGGATCATGAACGGGCTGCTCAACGTGCTCGTCCAGGGCCAGCAGATGAAGGTCGCCAAGGCCAAGGACGTCGGCGTGATCGACGCCATCGTCCCCGACACCGACACCATGCTGGCCGAGGCCCGCGCCTGGATCGCCGAGCACCCCGAGTCGGCCCAGCCCTGGGACCAGAAGGGCTACCGGATGCCCGGCGGGGCACCGTCGCACCCGACCTTCGCCCAGAACGCCCCGGCGCTGCCGGCCAACCTCAAGAAGCAGATGAAGGGCGCCCACTACGACGCGCCGCACCACATCATGGCCGCGGTCTACGAGGGCGCCCAGGTCGACGTCGAGCGGGCCTTCGAGATCGAGACCCGCTACTTCGTCGACCTGGTCTGCAACAGCCGGCAGGCCAAGAACATGACCCAGGCGTTCTTCTTCGACCTGCAGGCCATCAACAAGGGCAAGTCCCGCCCCGACGGGTACGACCAGTGGAAGGCCACCAAGGTCGCCGTGCTGGGCGCCGGGATGATGGGCGCCGGCATCGCCTACCAGTGCGCCAAGTCCGGCATCGACGTCGTCCTCAAGGACGTCTCGAAGGACAACGCCGAGAAGGGCAAGGACTACGCGCGCTCGCTGGTCGCCAAGGGCGTCGAGAAGGGCAAGGTCACCCAGGACAAGGGTGACGCGCTGCTCGACCGCATCGCCACGACCGACGACTACGCCGACCTGGCGGGCTGCGACCTGGTGATCGAGGCCGTGTTCGAGTCGACCGACCTCAAGCACCAGGTGCACGCCGACACCGAGGCCGTCGTCGACGACGACGCGCTGCTGTGCTCGAACACCTCGACCATCCCGATCACCGAGCTGGCCGAGGGCGTGCAGCGCCGCGAGGACTTCATCGGCCTGCACTTCTTCTCGCCGGTCGACAAGATGCCGCTGGTCGAGATCATCCGGGGCGAGCAGACCTCGGACGCCGCGCTGGCCAAGGCCATCGACGTCGTGATGCAGATCCGCAAGACCCCCATCGTGGTCAACGACTCGCGCGGGTTCTTCACCAGCCGCGTCATCGGCACGTTCATCAACGAGGCCGTCGCCGCGCTCGGCGAGGGCGTCAACCCCGTGCTGATCGAGCGTGCGGGCGAGGCCGCCGGCTACCCGGCGCCGCCGCTGCAGCTGCTCGACGAGCTGACCCTCACGCTGCCGCGCAAGATCCGCAAGGAGTACATCGCCTCGGTGGAGGCGGCCGGTGAGACCTACGTGCCGCACCCGGCCGAGGCCGTGGTCGACCGGATGATCGACGAGTTCGGCCGCGAGGGCCGGTCGGCCGGCAAGGGGTTCTACGAGTACGGCGAGGACGGCAAGCGGGTCGGGCTGTGGTCCGGGCTGTGGGACCACTTCGTCGAGGACGCCGACACCCACATCCACGACGGCGACGACCAGCTGCTGGTCGACCTGCAGGAGCGGATGCTGTTCGCCGAGGCGCTCGAGACCGTCAAGTGCTTCGACGAGGGCGTGCTCGAGACGTTCCCGGACGCCAACATCGGGTCGATCTTCGGCATCGGGTTCCCGGCCTGGACGGGCGGCGTCGCCCAGTACGTCGACCAGTACCCCGGCGGCACCACGGGCTTCGT
>JAFGPU010000267.1 GCA_016936035.1 Acidimicrobiales bacterium | reverse complement strand
GCGGCCCATCGCCCAGTTCCAGGCCGTGCGCCACCGGCTGGCCGAGAGCCTCGTGGCCATCGAGGCCGCGGACGCGGCGCTCGGGGCGGCGTGGGACGACCCGAGCCCGGTCGGGGCGGCGCTGGCGAAGGCGATCGCCGGTCGGGGCGCCCGCACGGCCGCCCGCCACTGCCAGCAGGTGCTCGCCGGCATCGGCTTCACCACCGAGCATCCCCTGCACACCTTCGTCCGGCGGGTCCTGGTGCTCGACCACCTGTTCGGCGACGCCCGTTCGCTCACTCGACAGCTCGGCGCCGACCTGCTGGCCCGTCGAGCCCTGCCGTCGATGCTGCCGCTGTGACCAGCCCACTCTGTGAGGAGAGGATCCCCGTGACCCAGGTCGCTTTCGCTCCCGACGTCTTCACCTGGCCGTCCGACGAGCCCCAGCTCATCGGCGGGCGGTGCCCGCGCTGCGCGGCGGTGGCGTTCCCGCTGGCGCCCGCCTGCCCGCGGTGCGGCACGCCCGAGATGGACCGCCACCTGCTGCCCCGCCGGGGGACGCTGTGGACGTGGACCACCCAGGAGTTCCTGCCCAAGGAGCCGTACGCCGGCGGCGAGACGTTCGAGACGTTCCGCCCCTACGGCGTCGGCCTGGTGCAGCTGGGCGACGAGGTGCGGGTCGAGGCCCGCCTGACCGAGAGCGATCCGAAGGTGCTCGAGTTCGGCATGGAGCTCGAGCTCGTCGTCGTGCCGTTCCGCACCGACGAGGACGGCACCGAGATCGTCACCTACGCGTTCCAGCCGGTGTGAGAGGGAGGAGACCGAGATGGAAGACGTCGCGATCATCGGCGTGGGCCTGCACCCGTTCGGGCGCTTCGGCGCCAAGCCGGCCCTCGAGATGGGGGCCGAGGCGGTGCGGGCCGCCTGCGCGGACGCCGGGGCCGAGTGGAAGGACGTGCAGTTCGCCTTCGGGGGCAGCTTCGAGGTCGACAACCCCGACGCCGTGACGGGGCAGCTGGGCCTGACCGGCATCCCGTTCATGGACGTCTACAACGGCTGCGCGACCGCGGCCACCGCGCTGGAGCTGACGGCCGACGCCATCCGCGCGGGCAAGTACGACATCGGGGTGGCCGTCGGGATGGACAAGCACGACCCCGGCGCCTTCACGTCCGACCCCGTCGACTACGGGGCGCCCGCCTGGTACGGCGAGATGGGCTACTTCCTGACGACGAAGTTCTTTGGCATGAAGATCAACCGCTACATGCACGACCACGGCATCTCGCACGAGACGCTGGCCCGCGTGGCCGCCAAGGCCTTTCGCAACGGCGCGCTCAACCCCAACGCGTTCCGCCGCAAGCCGGTCGCCGAGGCCGACATCCTGGCATCGCGGATGCTCAACTACCCGCTGACCCAGTACATGTTCTGCGCCCCCGACGAGGGGGCGGCCGCCGCCGTGCTGTGCCGCGCCGACATCGCCTCGCGGTTCACGTCGTCGCCGGTGTACCTGCGGGCGACGACGCTGCGGACGCGCCGCTACGGCGCCCACGAGGTCCACAGCACCTGGGCGGCCGTCGAGCAGGACGACGCGCCGACGGTCTACGCCTCGCGCGCTGCGTACGAGCAGGCCGGCATCGGGCCCGAGGACGTCGACGTCGTGCAGCTGCAGGACACCGACGCCGGCGCCGAGGTCATCCACATGGCCGAGAACGGCTTCTGCGCCGACGGCGAGCAGGAGCGGTTGATCGCCGAGGGCGCGACCGAGATCGGGGGGTCGCTGCCCGTCAACACCGACGGCGGGCTGATCGCCAACGGCGAGCCGGTCGGTGCGTCCGGGCTGCGCCAGGTGCACGAGCTGGTCCTGCAGCTGCGGGGCCGGGCGGGCGAGCGCCAGGTGCCCGGCACGCCTCGCGTCGGCTACGCCCAGCTCTACGGCGCCCCGGGCACCGCCGGGGTGTCGATCCTGTCGACCTGAGGGCTCGCGGGCTCAGACGGCGTCGAACTCGAGGTGCAGCTGGGTGAGCCCGCGGAGGATCCAGGTGGGCTCGTAGCGGAAGCGCCGGGCGTCCGGGGGACCGTGGTGCTGCTCGGAGAGGCGGATGTCGCGTGTCCGGTCGAGGATGCGCTCGAGGCTGACCCGGCCCTCGACCCGGGCGAGGGGTCCGCCGGGGCAGGAGTGCACGCCGCGGCCGAAGGCGATGTGGGACCCGACGTTGTCACGGTCGAGGTCGAAGTGGGCCGGGCACTCGAAGCGCCGGGGGTCGCGGTTGGCGGCGCCGTTGAGCAGCATGACCGGGGTGCCGGCCGGGATGTCGACGCCGCCGACGGTGGTCGAGCGGCGGGCCAGGCGGAAGTCGGCCTTCACGGGGCTCTCGACGCGCAGCATCTCGTCGAGGAAGGCCGGGATGCGGTCGGGGTGCGCGCGCAGGTCGTCCTGCAGCGCGGGGTGCTCGGCCAGGTGCCGCAGCGCGGACGCGAGCAGGCGGGCGGTGGTCTCCTGGCCGGCGGCGAACAGGAACGTCGCGGTGCGCACCACCGAGCCGACCTCCGGCGTGCTGCCGTCGGGGTAGGTCGCCAGGGCCAGGTGGGTGAGCACGTCCTGGCGCGGCGAGCGCCGGCGGTCCTCGATGTACTCGGCGAACCACTCGTCGAGCCAGGCCAGCGGGTTCTCGCCCGGGTTGCCGGCCTGGCCCGCGCCGACCTTGCCGACGGTGCCGCTCAGGCCGAAGCCCTCGCGGAACCGCTGGTGGTCGGCCTCGGGCACGCCGAGCACGTCGGCGACCACCAGCATGGCGAAGGGCTGCGCGTAGGCGCTGATGAACTCGCAGCGGCCCTGCGGGACGAACTCGTCGAGCTGCGTGTCGGCGAGGCGCCACATGAACGCCTCGTTGTCCTGGAGGCGCCTCGGCGTGAGCAGGCGCATCACCAGGGCCCGCTCGCGGGTGTGGTCGGGCGGGTCCATGGTGACCATGTGCTCGTGCATCGGCAGCTCGTGGCGGTGGCGGGCGATGACGTCGCTGACGTCGTCGCCCTCGAGCGGCACCGTGAACGTGGCGAACGGCCCCACCACGGCGTTGCACGACGAGAAGCTGTCGGTGTCGCGGTAGACCGCGCAGGCCTCGTCGTAGCCGGTCACCGCCACCACGCCCAGGTGGGGGAGCGCCAGCACCGGGCCTGCCGAGCGGAGCTCGTCGAAGTACGGGTAGGGGTCGTCGACCAGCGACTGGTCGGTGAAGAAGTCGATCGTCTGCCAGTCGCTCACACCCGGTCTCCCCCTGCTGTGCGGTCGCTCAGCGTGCTGTGCAGATGCTTAGCATCGGGGCCTCGGCGTGGCAAGGTGTCACCGTGACGACAGCGCCCCCGTCCCGCCGGATCGGCTCGCAGGACTCCAAGACGCGGGCCCGGTTGCTCGACGCGGCCGAGCGCCTGCTGCTCGAGGAGGGCTACGCCTCGGTCACCTCCCGGCGGGTCGCCGCCGAGGCGGGCCTGAAGCCGCAGCTCGTGCACTACTACTTCCGCGCCATGGACGACCTCTACATCGAGGTCTTCCGGCGGCGGGCCGAGGCGAACCTGGCCCGCTTCGAACAGGCGATCGCCGAGGACGGCTCGCTCCGCAACCTCTGGCGCCTCAACGCCGACCCGCGTGGCGCGGCGTTCCGGATGGAGTTCGCCGCTCTGGCCAACCACCGCAAGGCCATCCGCGCCGAGGTCGCCGGCTACGCGGAGCGGTTCCGCGCCGCCCAGGTCGACGCGGTCGGCGCCGCTCTCGCCGCCCGCGGCATCGCCGAGGATCGGCTCCCGCCGATCGTCGCCCTGCTGATGATGACCGGGCTCACCCAGGTGCTGGCCCTCGAAGGTGCGCTGGGCGTCACCGCCGGCCACGACACCACCCTCGAGTTCGTCGAGAGCGCCATCGCGGACCTCGAGCGCGCGCCGGATCGTCGCCGCCGTTGACTCGGTGGCCGCGCCGGCCGCGAGCTCGTCGCCGTCAGCGGGGCAGGCCCAGGACCCGTTCGGCGATGATGTTGCGCTGGATCTGCGACGTGCCCCCGGCGATGGTGCCGGCGAAGCTGCGCAGGTAGCGCTCCCACCAGCTGGCGGTGAACGCCGCCTCGTGCAGCGGGTTGAGGGGGGCGCTCCGGCGGTCGGGGTCGAGCCCGTCGGGGCCGAGCGCGTCGAGCATGCGCAGCGCGCCCGCCTGCGAGGCCTCGGAGCCGAACAGCTTGAGGATCGACTGCTCGGTGGCCTCGACGCCGCGACGGGCCTTGGCCAGGGTGCGGTAGCCCAGCAGCCGGAGCGCATGGGCGTCGACGACGAGGTCGCCGAACCAGTCGAGCGTCAGCGCGTCGTCGTCGAGCCCCAGCGCGACGAGCTCGCTGCCACCCTGGTCGATCAGGTCGTCGATGCGCTCGGCGAAGCCCAGCCACAGCATGGCCCGCTCGTGGCCGAGCGAGCGGGTGGCCACCCGCCAGCCCTGGTGGAGCTCGCCGACCAGGTTCTCGGCCGGCACCTCGACGTCGTCGAAGAAGACCTCGTTGAAGTCGAGGTCGTCGGGCGAGACGATCGACCCGAACGGGCGCCGCGTCAGACCCGGGCTGTCGGTGGGGACGACCAGGCAGCTGATGCCCTTGTGCGGGGGCGCCTCGGGGTCGGTGCGCACGAAGGCGAGGATGACGTCTGCGTCGTGGGCGCCGGAGGTCCACACCTTCTGGCCGTTCAGCACGAACCGGTCGCCGTCGAGCACGGCCCGGGTGCGCAGGCTCGCCAGGTCGGAGCCGGCGTCGGGCTCGCTCATGCCCAACGCCGCGGTCTTCTCGGCCCGCAGGATCGGCACGGCGAAGCGCTGCTTCTGCTGCTCGGTGCCGAACACCAGCAGCGACGGGGCGATGATCGACAGCCCCTGCGGGTTGAAGCTGGGGTAGATGTGGCGGCGGCCCATCTCCTCCAGGTGGACGAAGACCTGCAGCAGGCTGGCGTTCCGTCCGCCGTACTCGGGCGGGTTGCCCGGCACGAGCCAGCCGGCGTCGAACAGCGTGCGCTGCCACTCCCGCGCCCAGCCCGGGATGTGGGCGGTCGAGCGCGGCCGCTCGGACAGCGCCGTCGCCTCGTCGGGGGCGTTCTCGGCGAGCCAGGCCACGAACTCGCGGCGGAACGCCTCGGTCGGCTCGTCGAATCTCAGCCGCATCACGCGTCCTCCGGCGCTCGGCGTCGGGCGAGCACCTCGCGGGCCGCTCGGGCCCGGTGCTCGGCGGTCGAGCCCAGCAGCGGTTCGCCCACCTTCGCCCGCCGCACGTAGATCTGCAGGTCGTTCTCCCAGGTGAAGCCGAGCCCGCCGAACAGCTGGATGCCGTGCTGGGCCACCAGCCGCTGGCAGTCGCCGGCGGCCGCCTTGGCCATCGAAGCCGCCAGAGCCCGCCGGGGGTCGTCCTCGGCGACGGTGAGACCGGCGAAGTGGCACAGGGCCCGGGCGCGCTCGATCGCGACGTACATGTCGACCGCCATGTGCTTCACGGCCTGGAACGACCCGATCGGCACGCCGAACTGCCGGCGCTCCTTCACGTGCGCGAGCACCAGCTCGAGCACCCGCTGGGACGCCCCGACCATGGTGGCGGCGATGCCGGCGACGGCCTCGTCCCGTGCCCGCTGCTCGGCGGCGGCCACGTCCGCCCCCACCCACGACCGGTCGGCGCCGACACGCCGGTCGTCGAGCGTGACGTCCGCGAGGTGGAACGACCCGTCGAACGTCCTCGTGCGGGCGGCGGTCGCCGCCGCCGGCACGACGAAGACCCCCACCCCGTCGCCGGTGGTGGCGACGACGGCGAGCGACTCGGCGCGGTCGCCGTCGACCACGTGACGGGCGGTGCCCTGCAGCACCCACCCGTCGCCGTCGGGCCGGGCCCGGACGGTGTCGGTCGCGAACGCCACCGCGCCCGTGCGGCCTGCGCAGACGGGGCCGAGCAGCTCGCGGCGCGCCGCCGGCGGGGCGCACGCGCGCACCAGCGGCACGTACTGACTGGTCGTGGCGAGGAAAGGGGTGGGGTCGGCCACCCGGCCGAGCTCCTCGAGCGTGATGACCAGCTCGACCGCCGACATCCCCATGCCGCCGTCGTCGG
>JAFGPU010000266.1 GCA_016936035.1 Acidimicrobiales bacterium | reverse complement strand
CCGGGTCGGCGAGGACACGATCCGCGAGCGCTACGGCAACCTCTTCGACATGTACGAGCGCATCACCGACGAGAACCCCTACAAGGTTCCGATGCGCATCTACCCCGCCGTCCACTACACGATGGGCGGGCTGTGGGTGGACTACAACCTCATGTCCAACGTGCCCGGCCTGTTCGTGCTGGGTGAGGCCAACTTCAGCGACCACGGCGCCAACCGCCTGGGCGCCTCGGCGCTCATGCAGGGCCTGGCGGATGGCTACTTCGTCATCAGCTACACGCTGGCCAACTACCTGTCCGGCCTGCTGGGCACGGCGCCGGTGCCGACCGACGACACCGCGTTCACCCAGGCCGAGACCTCGGTGGGCGACACGGTGGCCCGACTGCTGTCGATCAAGGGCACCCGCTCGGTCGACCACTTCCACCGCGAGCTCGGCAAGATCATGTGGGAGCACTGCGGCATGGCCCGCAACCGCGCCGGGCTGGAGAAGGCGCTGTCCGAGATCCCGGCCCTGCGCGAGGAGTTCTGGAAGGACGTCCGGGTGCTGGGCGGCTCGTCGCTCAACCAGTCGCTCGAGAAGGCCACCCGGGTGGCCGACTTCTTCGAGCTGGGCGAGCTGATGGTCCGCGACGCGCTGCACCGCGAGGAATCGTGCGGCGGCCACTTCCGCGAGGAGAGCCAGACCGAGGAGGGCGAAGCCCTGCGCGACGACGAGCACTTCGCCTACGTGGGCGCCTGGGAGTGGACGGGCAAGGGCTCCGAGCCCAACCTCCACCGCGAGACCCTCGACTTCGAGTACGTGAAGCTGACCCAGAGGTCGTACAAGTGAGCGGCTCCGGAAACCACGAGACCATGGACATCACCCTCCACGTCTGGCGCCAGGCGCCCGGCGGCGAGGGCAAGATGGTCACCTACGTCGACGAGGCCAAGGGCATCAGCCCGGACATGTCCTTCCTCGAGATGCTCGACATCGTCAACGAGCGGCTCATCGCCAAGGGCGAGGAGCCCATCGCCTTCGAGCACGACTGCCGCGAAGGCATCTGCGGGTCGTGCGGCATGATGATCAACGGGCGGGCGCACGGCCCCGAGCGGGCCACCGCCACCTGTCAGCTGCACATGCGCAAGTTCCGCGACGGCGACGAGATCTACGTCGAGCCGTGGCGGGCGCGGGCCTTCCCCGTGCTGCGCGACCTCGTGGTCGACCGGCAGGCGCTCGACCGCATCGTCGAGGCGGGCGGCTACATCACCGCCCCCACCGGTTCGGCGCCCGACGGCAACCTCATCCCGGTGCCGAAGGAGGCGGCCGACTCCGCCATGGACGCCGCGGCGTGCATCGGGTGCGGGGCCTGCGTCGCCGCCTGCCCCAACAGCGCGGCCCAGCTGTTCACCTCCGCCAAGCTGCAGCACCTCAACCTGCTGCCGCAGGGCCAGGCCGAGCGCTACCAGCGCACCCAGGCGATGGTCGACACGATGGAGGACTTCTTCGGTTCCTGCACGAACCACGGCGAATGCCAGGAGGCGTGCCCGAAGGACATCTCCATCGACTTCATCGCCTACATGAACCGCGACTACACCAAGGCGCAGATCAAGAACCGCCGCCTCGCCGGCCAGCAGTAGCCAGCCCTGCCCGGGCGCCCCGGGTCCTGCCCACCGCCGGTCGACGCCGGCGGTGCGGCGCGTCGGGGGTGGCGGCCGCCGGCCGGATGCGACAGACTGCCCCCTTGGTGGGCGGACGACGGAGGACAACGATGTCCGACGCGGTGTCGAGGGTGCTCGACGTCATCGTGTCGGCGGCGGCGTTGGCGGTGACATTGCCCGTGCTGGCGGTCATCGCCGTGGCGATCAGGGCGACCATGGGGTCGCCGGTGCTGTTCCGCCAGCAACGCGCCGGCCGCCACGGCCGGCCGTTCGAGGTGGTGAAGTTCCGCACCATGCGCACGGCCGCGCCCGGCGACGACGGGCCCGACACCGACGCCGACCGCCTCACCCGCCTGGGCAGGGTGCTGCGCTCCACCAGCCTCGACGAGCTCCCCACCCTCGTCAACGTGCTGCGGGGCGACATGAGCATCGTCGGTCCCCGCCCGCTGCCCGTGCGCTACCTGCCCCGCTACTCGCCCGAGCACGACCGCCGGCACGAGGTGCGGCCCGGCATCACCGGGTGGGCCCAGGCCAACGGCCGCAACGCGCTCAGCTGGGACGACCAGCTCGACCTGGACGTCTGGTACGTCGACAACCGCTCGGCGCTGCTCGACGCCCGCATCGTGGTGGCCACCGTCGGGGGCGTCCTGCGCCGCGACGGCATCAGCCACGAGGGCCACGCCACCCGCCCGGAGTTCCCGGGCTCGGGCCTCGACCGCGTCGACGTCGCGACGTGAGCGAGTCCGCCGTCACCGCGCTGCGCCCCGCCGCGCCCGTGACCGTCCTCATCTCTTCGGCGGGGCGCCGGGTCGAGCTGCTGCGGGGGTTCCGGCGCGCGCTGGGGGCGCTCGGCCTCGACGGCCGGGTCATCGCCACCGACGCCTCGTGGTACTCGAGCGCGTTTCACGACGCCGACGAGGGCATCCTCGTGCCCCGGCTCGACAGCGACGACTTCGTCCCCACGATGCTCGAGCTGTGCGAGAAGCAGCGGGTCGACCTGGTGGTGCCCACCATCGACACCGAGATGGCGGCCTGGGTGGCCGGGCGCGAGCGGCTGGCGGCCCTCGGCACCACGGTGGCGCTGTCGAGCGCCGGAGTGGTCGACATCGCGGCCGACAAGCAGCTGACGCACGAGTGGCTGGTCGCCAACGACGTCCCCACCGTGGCCCAGGCCACCCCGGAGGCCGTGCTGGCCGACCCGGGCGCGTGGCCCTTCCCCCTCGTCGTCAAGCCCCGGTTCGGCAGCGCCGGCATCGGCGTGGGCGTCGTGCGCGACACCGCCGAACTGGCCATGGCCGTCAGCCGGCCCGAGCTGGGCGAGATGGTCGTGCAGACACTGGCGCCAGGGCGCGAGCACACCATCGACGTGCTCGCCGACCGCGACGGCAACTGCGTGTGCGCCGTGCCCCGGCGGCGCATCGAGGTGCGCGCCGGCGAGGTGAGCAAGGCGGTGACGGTGCGGTCGCCCGAGCTGCAGCAGCTCGCCGCCCGCATCTGCGCGGCGCTGCCCGGCGCCTTCGGCACCATCACCGTCCAGCTGTTCGTCGGCGACGAGCCCGGCCAGCTCGCCGTCATCGAGATCAACGCCCGCTACGGCGGGGGCTTCCCCCTGGCGCTCGAGGCCGGCGCCGACTTCCCGCGGTGGCAGCTCGAGGAGCTGCTCGGGCTGCCCTCGTCCGCCTCCCCCGACGGGTGGCGGGACGGGCTGGTCATGCTGCGCTACGACGCGGCCGTGTTCGTCGACGACCGGCAGGCGCCGTGACACCGACCACCCCGACCGATCGGCGCCTCGTCGTCCTCGACATCGACGACACGCTGTACCTCGAGCGCGACTACGTCCGCAGCGGGTTCGCGGCCGT
>JAFGPU010000265.1 GCA_016936035.1 Acidimicrobiales bacterium | reverse complement strand
TCGGCCTGGCCGCGATCCTCGTCGTGGCGCTCACGGCCACGACGTGGGACGCCGCCCACGCCCAGCACCCCCAGCCCGGCCAGGCCCGCCTGCACGCCGATCTGCTGCCCGAGGTGGTCGACGCGCTGGGTGCCGGCACCGTTCCGGGCACCGGTCCCGACGGTCGCTACCTCATCCGTTCCGACGATCCCGTCAGCCAAGGACTCAACTCCTACACGCTGCTGCTCGAGCTCGAGCGCCAGGGCGTCACCGCCGGGGTCGACGAGGCCTACGCCGTCTCCGCCCGCCCGTTCCGGGTGCTGGCCGAGGCCGACGCCACCGCGGTCGTCACCTACGTGGTGGGACCGGCGATCGCCGAGTGGCGCGAGCGTCCCGGGGCCGTCGAGGTCGCACACGCCGAGCCGCCCCCCGACGACGTCGCCGAGCGCGACCGGCTCCGCGATCGAGCCGTCGCCGAGCTGGACCGGCAGGGCCTCGACGACCTGGCCGGGCAGGTCGACGACAGCGCCCTGGCGGTCGGCGTCGACCCGCGGGTGCCGCCGGGTACCGTCGCCGTCCTCCGGCAGATGATCGAGCTGAGCGGGCCCACCGCGATCTTCGTCTCGCCCCCGGTCGGTGACCCTCCGAGGTGAATCGCACCGTCACCGCGACTGTCGTAGGCTGCCTCGT
This sequence comes from Acidimicrobiales bacterium, assembly GCA_016936035.1. Taxonomy (GTDB): domain Bacteria; phylum Actinomycetota; class Acidimicrobiia; order Acidimicrobiales; family VFJN01; genus ZC4RG19. The sequence goes on along the minus strand of JAFGPU010000265.1, from coordinate 3,319 downwards.
CATGCTCTGGTTCGAGCGCGAGGTCGTGGGGGCCCTCATCGAAACCCCGGACCAGCACCTCCGGTCCTCCATCGAGGCGTTCGTCGACGGCTCGCTCCGCGACATGCCCGAGCACCTGCGCGCCGGGGTCCTGGGTGAATCGGTCCTGCTCGGCGCGTACGTGGCCGCCCGCCGGGCGGCCGGCCGGCTCGACCGAGACGACCGTGAGGCGCTGCTCCACCAGCTCGAATCGTGGGAGGCCAGCCCCATCGGCGTCCTCCGCTCGTACGTGCGCATGATGAAGTCGCTGGTCGTCTTCGCCGAGAACGAGCTCACCGTCGAAGGAGCGGCCTGATGGCCCATCTCGCCACCGAGGTCCTCGTCATCGGCTCGGGCGCCGGGGGGGCCGTCACGGCCGCGACGCTGGCCGAGGCCGGGCGCACCGTCACGGTCGTCGAGGAGGGTCCGTGGATCGACGCCGACGCGCTCGAGCCCTTCTCCCTCGACGAGATGGTGGCCAAGTACCGCCACCACGGGCTGGCCGCCGCGCTCGGCAACCCGGCGGTCGCCTACGCCGAGGGACGCTGCGTCGGCGGCAGCACCGAGATCAACAGCGGCCTCTACCACCGCCTTCCCGACGACCTCGTCGCCGAGTGGCAGACGCGCTACGGCATCGACGAGTTCACCCCCGAAGCGCTCGCCTCCTACGCCGACCGCGTCGAGGGCCGGCTCAGCGTGGCCAAGGTGCCCGGTGCCCCGCCGGCGTCATCCGCGGCCCTCGAACGGGGGGCCACCAAGCTCGGTTGGCGCAACGTCGAGTTCGCCCGCGTCTTCAGCTACGACGACCAGCAGCGCGGCACCAAGCAGACCATGTCGCGCACGATGCTGCCGCGTGCCATCGCCGCCGGGGCCACCATCGTGCCCGACTGCCGGGTGCAGCGGCTGACCCGCCAGGGCGACCGTGTCACGGGCGCCCGGTGCCGGCGCACGCATCCCGGCGGCGGCGTCGAGCGCCTCACCATCAGCGCCGACCACGTGATCGTCTGCGGAGGGGCGGTGCACTCCCCCGCCCTGCTGCAGCGCAGCGGCATCTGGCGCAACATCGGCAACGGGCTGAAGATGCACCCCACCATCAAGATCGCCGCGCGGTTCCCGCACCCGGTCGACCACGGGGACGTGCCGATGCACCGGGTCACCGAGTTCTCGCCGTTCATCGCCATCGGGGGGTCGGCCAGCCGCAAGGGCCACGTGGCCATGGCCCTGGCCGAGACGGGCGCGCCCTACCAGGACGCCCTCGCCGAGTGGGAGCACATCTCCACCTACTACGCCGCCATCCGCAGCGAGGGCAGCGGTCGCGTCGTCGCCGCGCCCGGGCTCCGCTCGCCGCTCGTCACCTACTCGCTCACCGACGCCGACCTCAGCCGCCTGGCGCGCGGCCTGGTCAACCTGGGCGAGTTGCTGCTGGCTGCGGGGGCGACCGAGCTGCACCCCTCGGTCGTCGGGGGGCGGGTGGTCCATCGCATCGACGAACTCGGCAGCTGGTGGGACCAGGTCACGCGCGCCCGGGCCAACCTCATGACGGTGCACCTCACCTCGACCGTGCGCATGGGCGAGAACCGCGAGCGGACCGGCGCCGACAGCTTCGGCCGGGTGTGGGGCTACCGCAACCTCCGGGTCAACGACGGGTCGCTCATTCCCGACGCCCCGGGCGTCAACCCCCAGGCCGCCATCATGGCCATCGCCACCCGCAACTGCGACCAGTTCCTGGCCGACAGCTGATGCCGGCCCGCTCGCGCGCGGGTGAGGCCGGTCCGATCGACCGTTCCGAGACCAGACAGGTGACCGTGACTTCGCTCGAACCCGCAGACGTCCCCACCTCCGCTCCGGCCACCACCGTCGTCGTCACCGGCGCCTCGGGATGGCTGGGCCAGAACCTCGTGCGCACCCTGGTGACCCAGCGCGAACGCGTCCGGTGCCTGGTGCCCGTCGACGACCACGCCGCCCCGCTGGCGCTGCTGTCACCCGCCGTCGAGGTCGAGGTCGGCGACGTGCGCGACCCGGCCACGGTCGATCGCCTGTTCGACGGCGTCGGTGCCGAGTCGACCGTGTTCCACGCCGCGGCGGTCATCCACCCCGTGACGTCGACCCGCGAGTTCTTCGACGTCAACGTCGGGGGCACGCAGAACGTCGTCGACCGGGCCCGCCGCAGCGGCGCCGCCCGGTTCGTGCACGTGTCGTCGAACTCGCCGTTCGGCGTCAACCCGACACCGCAGGACGTGTTCACCGAGGGGTCGCCGTACAACCCGTACCTCGGCTACGGCAAGTCCAAGTACGAGGCCGAGCAGATCGTCCAGCGCGCCCACGATCGCGGCGACCTGCCGACGGTGATGGTGCGGGCACCGTGGTTCTACGGGCCCTACCAGCCGCCCCGCCAGAGCCAGTTCTTCCGCACCATCCGCCGTGGTCGCTTCCCACTGGTCGGCGACGGCACCCAGCGGCGCTCGATGGCCTACACCGACAACCTGGTGCAGGGCCTGCTGCGCGCGGAGGTGGCCGACAAGGCGCCGGGCAACGCCTACTGGATCGCCGACGCCGAGCCCTACGAGCTCCGCGAGATCCTGGCCACCGTGCGGCGAGCGCTCGTCGCCGAGGGCCTGCCCACGTCAGGCCCCGACCAGGTGCGGCTCCCCCGCGTGGCGGCGCGCATGGCCGAGAAGGCCGACGAGATCCTGCAGGCGCGGGGGCGGTACGTCCAGCCGCTGCACGTGCTGGGCGAGCTCAACCACACCATCGCCTGCGACATCTCGCGGGCCCGTGACGAGTTGGGCTACGAGCCCACCATCGGACTCGAAGACGGCATGCGCGCCAGCATCCGCTGGTGCCTCGAGCACGGAGAGCAGCTCTGATGGCCCGCACCATCCTCATCACCGGCGGCAGCGGGTACTTCGGCTCGATCCTCGCCGAGATGGCGCTCGCCCGCGGCGACCAGGTGCGCATCTTCGACCTCAACCCCCCGTCGCTGCCGGCCGGCGCGCCGGGCGTCGACGACCGCCTCACCTATGTGGCCGGCGACGTGCGCGACCTCGACGCGCTGCGCACGGCCAGCGACGGCGTCGACGTCGTGCTCAACAACGTGGCCCAGGTCCCCCTGGCCAAGGACCGCGCCCTGTTCTGGTCGGTCAACGTCACGGGCACGGCCAACGTGCTCCTCGCCGCGCGCGACCAGGGTGTGGGCAAGGTGGTGCACACGTCGTCCAGTGCCATCTTCGGGGTGCCCGAGGCGAACCCGGTCACCGAGGACACGCCCGGGCGCCCGCTCGAGGCCTACGGCCGGGCCAAG
>JAFGPU010000264.1 GCA_016936035.1 Acidimicrobiales bacterium | reverse complement strand
CGGGGCGAAGCCCGCCGCGTCCTGTACGCCCTCGACGCCATCCTGCGACTGCACCTCGCGCAGGAGGAGGAGCTGCTCGCCACGCTCGCCGCCACCGCGCCCGACCCGGCACCCGATCCTCCGGTCGGCACCGGCACCGGCACCGGCACCGGCACCGGCACCGGCGCCGATCCCGGCCCGAGCACCGGCGCCGATCCCGGCCCGAGCGCCAGCGCCTCGAGGTGATCGACCGGCGCCGCTCGGATTCGGGCCGGGCCCGCTGCTTCGGACGGGTCATGCACGGTCGCTAGTCTCGGCGGGTGCTGGTCGGCGTGTCACAGCGTGCGGATGGCGGCATGCCCACCGCCGAGGCTGCCGCGACTGACGGCGCCGGGGCGGCGGCCCGGACGCCGAGCCGCCTGCGTGCCTCCATCACCGCCAGCCTGGCCGGGAAGGCGGCCGAGATGGTCACGCTCGTGCTGCTGGCGACCCTCGTCCCCCGGGTGCTCGGCCCGGAGGATTACGGCCGATTCGCCGTCCCGTTGACCGTCGTCACGCTGGGCTCGCTGGCGATGACGCTGGGAGGGCCGACGCTCATGGCGCGCTACGTGCCCGCCGCGCCGCCGGAGGAGCGCGTGGCCTTGGCCCGGGCGATCGGCGGTCGCCTGGCCCGGGGGAGAGCGATGCAGCTCGCCGCCGTCGGCCTCGCGGCCCTCGCTGCCGCGGTGTGGGAGCCCGAGCGCTTCCCACCGGCCGAGACGGCGCTCGTCGTCGCCGCGCTGGCGATCAACGTGGGAACCTCGCTGGCCCTGCAGGTGGCGCTGGGGTTGGGGCGCGCCGGCGCCTGGAGCGCCCGCTACCCGCTGCAGAACGCCGCGCTCGTGGCGGCCGTGCTCGTCCTCCACGGCAGCTTCGGAACCACGGGGGCGGTGGCCGCGCTCGTGGTGGCGGGCCTGGTCGCCGCCGGCCTGGCGGTCGTCGTGGTCGCGCCGGTGGCGCTGGCCGACATGTCGCCGGTGACCGTGCCGGCAGGCGCGATCCGGTTCGGCGCGCTGCACGCGGCCGGCGCCGCCCTGGTCCAGTGCGCGCATCGAGGCGGGGTGGTGGCGGTGGCCGTGCTGGTCGGTTCGGCCGTCGAGACCGGCTACTCGGCACTGGCGATCGGCATCGCCCTCGGCGCCACGTATGCCGTCCTCCAGGCGTTCACCGTCGCCCTCCCGCACCTGGCGGACGGGGGGCGCGGTTCCGCCGGCGAGGCCGACGCGGCGGCCCCTTCGTGCGCGGGTCATGCGGCGGCCGAGGCGATCCTGCGCCGGCTGGCGGGCGGCCTGCTCGCCGTGCTCGTGCCCGCCACCCTGCTGGCCGCCGTCCTGCTCGACACGCTCGTGCCCGCCGTGTTCGGCTCGCGCTACGACGGCGCGACCGCGGCGTTCGCCCCGGCGCTGGCGGTGGTGGTGCTGGCTCCGCTGTCCGCGCTGCTGGTGCAGGCCGCGGCGCTGCGCCTGCGGGCCGAGGTGGCGCTCGTCAGCGGCGTCGCCACCGCCCTTGTCTTCCTCGCCGGCGCGCTCGTGCTGGTGCCGGTGGGCGAAGCCGCGGGTGCCACCGGCGCAACGCTCGCCGGGGTGGCGGCCGGCGCGATCGTGGCGGTCCGGCGCCTGCCCGGTGCGGCGGGCGGCCGGCTGGTGGCGGCCTCGTTCCTCGGCGCCGCGGCCGTCCTGTCCGTGGCGCTGGTGGCGGCGTGAGCGGCCCCGATCCGGAGACCCCCGCCGACAGCGCGACCGCGGCGCCCCCGGCGGTCTCCGTCGTCGTTCCCACCCGCGACCGCCCGCACCAGCTCGCCGGATGCCTGGCCGCACTCGAGACGCAGACCGCACCCAGCTACGAGGTCGTGGTGGTCGATGACGGCTCGGCGGACACCGGTGCCGTCGCCGCCGTCGTGGCGCAGGCGCCGCACGCCCGCCTGGTGCGTGCGGCCGGCAGCGGACCGGCGGCGGCACGCAACCGGGGTGCGACGGCCGCTCGAGCCCCGGTGCTGTGCTTCACCGACGACGACTGCCGTCCGGCGCCCGGGTGGATCGACGCCATCGCGACGGGCGTGCACGGGGACGTCGCGGTCGCCGGCCCGACGCGCAACGGGCGGCCCGGCGACGCGTACGCCAGCGCCTCGCAGGCGATCACGAACCACCTGGTCGAGGCATCGTTCGATCCGGCGACTCGCCAGATCGCCTTCGCTCCGACCAGCAACCTGGCCTGCTCGGCCGCGCTCCACCGGTCACTGCCGTTCGACGAGAGCTTCCCGCTGGCAGCGGGCGAGGACCGCGACTGGTGCACCCGCCTGCTCGCGGCTGGCGGTGCCCTGCTCTACGAGCCGTCGGCGCCGGTCGCCCACCACCAGGACCTGTCGTGGCGCCGTTTCTGGCGCCAACAGCAGCGCTACGGCCGAGGGGCGCACGCCTACCACCGCTCCGCCCCCCGGGGCGGGCGTCTGCAGGCGCCCGGCTTCTACACGGGCCTGCTGCGCGCCGGCTTCGCCGAAGGCGTGGCTCCGGGGATGCTGGTCCTCGTCGCCCAGGTGGCGACCGCAGTCGGGATCGCCCGCGCTGCTGTTGCCGCCCGCGGCTGACTCAGCGCTCGAGCAGCGGCTCGCCGGCCATGTCCGAGGTGTCGAGCCCGGACAGCGCAGCGGCGGTGGCGGCCACGTCCTCGAGGCGCGGCGTCCGGGGTGGTCGGACCGGCCGGGACCGCCCCGGCACGACGAGCGCCCAGGCGTCTCCCTCGGTGTGGTTCCCCGAGCGACCGCTGCCCACCCCGTGGCGGAGCACGGTTCCGAACCGCTCGGAGCGCACGCCTTCGATGCGGGTGGCCGGTCGGGAGGTCCACCGGACGATGAGATCGGGAAGCTGGTGGGCGCGCTCGCCGGTGCCGAACATGTCGGCGACCCGGTCGACGGACTCGACGGCGGGGGAGCCGTCGATGTCGACGAAGCTGCGCAGCCCGTCGGCGATCTCGTCCAGCAGGGCATCGGCGTCATCGGGGTGCACGACGCCGTCGCGCTCGCGTCCCTGCAGGTTGAGCCGCACGTATCCCTGGTTCTCGGCCGGGTGCGCGAAGGCGCGCGTCCGGCTCCAGTCGACGCCCCGCATCTCGAGCCGGGCTGTGAGGTCGAGCGCCTGCCGCTCGGGGAGAGACGCGGCGACCTTGGCCCGCAGCCCGCTCGGCAGGGCCGCCCGCAGCTTCCAGATCGACCCCGAGGGTCCCGCCTGGCGCATCCCGGGCTCGAGGATCGCGCGCACCATCTCGGGCAGCAGGTCGGCGCGGCTCGTGTTCACGTCCATGCCGACCGGCGAGATCACCATCACGTCCGCCCCGGCCGGCAGTGCCGCAACCACCCGGGCGAGGGCGGTGTCGACCGCCTCGTACACCTGTTCGAGGGTGCCCCCGAGCACGTGCTCGGCGCCGGCGTCGAGCCCATCGGGGTCGATCTGCGACAGGTCCCAGAACTGGTGCCCGGCCACGTGGGCGGCGCAGAACGTGAGCCAGGCCAGGTCGAAGGGCTGCTCGGCGAGGTACAGGGCGGCAGCGTCGACCACGCGCCCCGGCGCGCCGAGCAGGCGCCGACGCAGAGCCAGCATCTCGCTCACCGTGTGGCGGCCGAAGACCTCGTCGACGGGCTCGGGCCGGCCGAAGAGCCGCTCGAGGCGCGCGTGGGTGTCGCCGGGTGCCGACCACCGTCGGAGCACCACGCGATCATGCAGCTGCCAGCCGCACACCAGGGCGCCGGGCGGCGCCTCGACCGGCGGTCGGCTCTCGTAGGGGTCGACCGCCAGCGTGCGCGTCCCCTGCCTGCCGAGGCGCTCCCACACGGGCGCCGGCGCCGGCAGGTCGCCCATGTAGCGCACCCGCTGATCGGCGGCGCACCACTGGAAGGGGTAGAACAGCCCGTGCTCACCCAGCTCGACCCCGCTGTACAGCGTGTGCTGGGCGCCGGCGGCGAACCTGGTGGCCGGTGCGTCGAGCTCGTGCCAGACCCCCCGCTCGCGCAGCCCGGCCAGGGCGGGCAACCGGCCGTCGCCGAGCATCTTGTCGATCAACGACGCGCTCGCCGCGTCGAACTGGAGGATCGTCAGCATCAGTGCGCTCCCGCTGAGGTGATGGGGGTCCTACGGCCGCCCGCGGCGGCGCTGGTCCGGGCGGCGTCGACCACCGCCATGGCCGCGTGGCCGTCGGCCGCTGTGGCGAGGGTCGGCGCGTGGTCGTCGCGGCCGTCGGCGAACGCCGCGAGCTGGCCGGCGAGGGTGGTCACCAGGGTGGTGGGCCGGGAGCGGCGGAGCCGGCCACGCGCGGCCGCCAGCAGGCCCCCGAGCCGGTGGCGGGCGAGCAGATCACCGGAACCGTTGCGCAGCTCGACCAGCTCGGTGTGGGGCCGGTCGGTCGCGGCCCGTAGCCGTGCCCGGCCCCGGCCCCGGCCCAGCGTGAGGTCGAGGGTGGCCCGCTCGAAGGTGAGCTGTGTGCAGGCCACGTCGACCACCTCGGAGCCGGTGATCCACCGGGCCCAGTCGATGAGGTGCGGGCCCAGGTCGAGCAGGGCGTCGTCGCGCACGTCGTGGGCGCCCCAACCCTGGCGCCGGTAACCGATCTCGAGACGCAGCTCGACGTCGCCGTCGGCTGGGACGGCGGCGCCCACGGCTGCGGCGTCCGGGTCGAAGCGGCGGTTGAAACCCACCCAGGGCGCGGGCTCGATGGCGAGGAGGCGGGCGGCGTGGGCGGCGTCCACTGCGGGCGGCTTCTCCACCAGCGTGGCCACTCGGGCGGCGGCCGCCCGTTCCGCGTCGTCGGGGTGGGAAGCGGCCGGCGTGGCCAGCACCACTCCGTCGACGGCAGCGCCCGCCAGCAGGCGGGCCGCGTCGGGAAACGTCAGCAACGGCTCGCCGCTCGGGGGCCCGACGCCGGCTGTGGCCGCCAGGGCGGCGAGGTGGGTGCGGCGTGCGGGCTCGGGATCGGCGACGGCCACGAGACGGATGCCGGGCGTTGCGGCGAGGGCCGGGACGTAACCGGTCTCGGCCAGCCGTCCGCATCCGACGAGCCCGAGGGCGAACTTGGCGCTCATCGAACCAGCGTGCCGGCGTCGGCGTCGGCGCCGGCGCGTTCGACGAGGGAGGATTCCCGGCGGGCCGCAGTGGCCCACGGGATGGACGCCGCGACGATGCCTGCGGGCACGGCGGCCACCGACACCACGTGGTGCAGCCCGTGCAGGCCCACCCCGATGGCCGCCCGGACCGGCCCGAGCCGGCGCAGGAGCAGCAGGTAGAAGGCCCGGTTGAGCCCGAGGAGGGTGACCGCGGCGCCGAGCGCGGGCAGGGTCATGCCGAGCACGGCGAAGGCGAGACCGAACACGCAGGTGGCGGCGCTGAGCCGGTGTCGCCACCCGCAGTTGAGGGCGTTCGACACCCGCCGGTTGCGGACCTGCAGGGCCACCCACGGGATGCCGCGCCGGGCGAAGTCGGTCCACAGCATCGAGCGCAGGGTCCACACCTTCAGGTGGGTGCCCTGGATGGTCGGGTCGAGCACGATCCGCCCCCCGGTCGACGCCAGCTGGTGGCCGAAGTCGATGTCCTCGATCGAGGGGTGGGGGTAGCGCTGCACGTCGAAGCCGCCCACGGCCAGGAAGTGCGACCGCCGCACGGCGCCGAGCCCGGTCCAGAACGTCTCGGCCGGGCCCGCCTCCGACTGGTGGACGTGGTGGTGGAGCAGGTTCCGGAACGCCGAGACCGTCGCCTGGTTCGCCGGGCTGTCATCGTAGGAGCCGTACGTCGCGGCGAGGTCGGGGTCGGCTGCGAAGGCGGCGCGCAGCCGGGCGAAGACGTCGGGGTGCACCGCCACGTCGGCATCGACGAACACGACGACGTCGGCGGTCGCCCGCCGGACGCCCGCGTTGCGGGCGCCGGAGGCGGAGAGCGAGGGCGGGCCGTCGACGACGATCAGCTGCTCCGGCGGTTCGTCAGCGGCGTGGATGGCGGCGAGGCACTGGGTCAGCGTCGGGGGTGAGTTGGTCGCCGGGACGACGACGGCCAGGTTGATCACCTCGCTGACTATAGGGCATTAGCCATGCCTACGATCCAGGTGAGGATCGCAGCCCACGGCGAAGGCCACCCACTCGTCCGAACGACCCAGCTCGGTCACCTCGTGCGCCGGACGGGCTGCCAACCGTGCGTCCTCGGCCCGCCCGGCCCGCACGAAGACCACCCCCGCCCGATCACGCAGGTCGCGCTCGACCCGGTCGAGCGGCACGTCGAGCTTCCAGGCCATGGCCACGCGCGGCACCTCCGACTGGCGCACGACCACCCGGCCGCAGGCCACCACCGCCTCGGGCCCGCCCGCCCGCTCGAGGACGACGTCGAGCTGGTGCTCGAGCTCCGCCCGGGCCGTCACCCCGTCGGCGACCGTGCCGATCGACTCCACCCGGGTGACGACGAACGGCAGGCTCAGTACCGCGATCGCGGCGAGGCAGACGAACCGGGCCGCACCCCGGGGGACGGCGGCCACGGCGCGGGTCACCCCCACGCCCGCCAGCACGCACAGCGCAGCCGCCGCGGGCAGGAGGAAGCGGCTGAGGGCGGCGTAGCCGAGCGTCACGCTCATCATCCCGACGAGCGCCAGCCACGCTGCAGCGCCCGCCCCCAACGCCAGCAGCGCGCGCTCGCGCCGGCGCCAGGCGGTCACGAGCGCGACTGCAGCGGCCACCCAGGCCGGTGTGACGACCACCTTGGCTACCCGCTCCCAGGCGAGGGCCACGCGGTCGGCGACGCCGCTCGACACCACCTGGGCGGCGTCGGCACCGTGCCAGGCGTCGCCCGAGCCCCACCAGTCGCCGCCGAACCACAGCACCGGCACGGCGGACAGAGCGGTGGCGACAAGCGGCCGGCGGGCGGGCTCGCAGCGCCACAACCAGAGCGCGTAGGTCCCGAGGAACGGCCAGGCCTCGGGGCGGTCGAGCGAGAACGCGGTCGCCAGCAGCAACGCCTGCGTGTGCCGGCCGGCAAGGTGGCGGTCGACGGCCCACAGGCCCAGCGTGGCGGTGAGCGGTGCGGTGTGACCCTCCACCACGAGCCGCAGGAAGCGGGGGCCGCCGTCCGGGGTCAGCAGCAGCAGGCCGGCGGCCACCGCCCCCGCGACCGAGCCGGCGAACCGGGCGGCGAGCCGGTACGTGACCACCACGGCCAGCAGGCCAGCGGTCCTCGCCAGGAGGAGCCACAGGGTCGGAGCGTGGTCGCCAGCCACCGACAGCGGCGTCGTCGCCAGCACTGGCAACGGTTTCCACGAAGGGCCGCCCGTCGTGTCGAGCTGGAGGTGGCCGACCTCCCGCCCCCACACGAGCCAAGCCCAGGGATCGAACGCCAGCGTCGCGGGAAGGGCCAGGGACACCCCGGCGATGCCGGCACACACGGCCACCACCACGCTGGCCCGCGCTCGGCGTCGCCGCCTGCCGGTGGGCGCCGCCGCAGGCGCCTGCGGCCGGCGCTCGTCGACGCTCGTCACCGAGCTGAGGAGGCGACCGCCAGCACGCTGACCGGCCCCGCGACCCAGACGCGCACCTCGTCGCCCTGCCGCCAGGGCGCTGCGCCGTGGCTGCGAGAGCGGAGCCGCTGCCCGCTGGCCAGCTCGAGCCGGACGAGCTGGTCGTGTCCGTAGTACGACCTCCCGATCACGCGGGCCTTGGCGGCCCCGTCGGGGACGTCCGCAGCGTCGGGCGCGCCGTCGACGGGCCCGTGGGCGGCGCCGATGGCCACGCTCTCGGGCCGGACCACCACGTCGACAGCGCCCCGCAGCGGGCGATCCGCGGGCAGCAGGCCGAGCTCGCAGTCGATGACCTCGCCGTCCGCCGTACCCGGCAGGACGTCGGCTGCGCCGAGGAACTCGGCCGCCCATCGGGTCGCCGGATGGTCGTACACCTCCTCGGGCGTGCCCGCCTGCTCCACCTCGCCGTCGCGCATGACGACCACCTGGTCGGCGAGCGAGAGGGCCTCCGCCTGGTCGTGGGTGACCAGCAGCGCGCTGGCGCCGGCTGCGCGCAGGATCGTCACAACCTCCTCGCGCAGCGACTCGCGCAGGCCGGCGTCGAGCGACGCGAACGGCTCGTCGAGCAGCACCACGTCGGGATCGGTGGCGAGGGCGCGCGCCAGGGCCACGCGCTGGCGCTCGCCTCCAGAGAGCTCGTGCGGGTACGAGCGGCCCCGGTCGGCCAGCCCCACGAGGGCGAGGCACTCATCGACCCGCCCGGGCGCCGGCTCGCCGAAGGCGACGTTCCCGCTGACCGTCAGGTGGGGGAACAGTGCGCCGTCCTGGAACACCATGCCCACGCGCCGGCGGTCGGGCTCCTCCCAGACGCCGGGCCCGGCGACGACTCGCCCGCCGATCTCGACGGTTCCGGCATCGGGCGCCTCGAACCCGGCCACGATCCGCAGCAGCGTGGTCTTGCCCGAGCCGCTCGGGCCGAGGAGAGCGACCAGTTCGCCGTCGCGCACGTCGAGCGACGCGCGGGCGACAGCGGTCGTGCGACCGAACGCCTTGCGGATGTCGGTGGCCCGGATGGCCGGTGGGGTCGTCACGGCGGCACCCTACCTGTGCGGTGGTGGGGAACGTTCAGCAGGTTCCCGTCTCGTGTTCGGTCTGCCTACATCCCTACACTAAGGGACGTTCCCACCCCGAGCGTCAAAGTGAGCACCATGCTGTCGAGACTCATCCGCCGCCGGTGGCCCATCCCGTTGATCGCCGGCCTGCTCGTCGTCGCGGTGGTGGGCGGCGGCCTCGTTGCCGCAGGCAGCAGCGACGACGCGCTCGTGATCTACAACGGTCGATCACACTACGGCGACGAACAGGTCTTCGCCGACTTCGAGGCGGCGACCGGCATCGACGTCGAGCTGCGGGGCGGCACAGGTCCCGAGCTGTTCGAGCGGATGCGTCGCGAAGGTGACGACACCCCCGCTGACGTCCTCGTCACCACCGACCTCGCCAACCTGTGGCGAGCCGACGAGGCGGGTCTGCTGCAGGCGGTCCGGACCCCGACGCTCGAGCAGAACGTCCCGCCGGCCCTCCACGAGGACGACGGGTCGTGGTGGGCGATCACCACCCGCGTGCGCGTACCCGTGGTTGCGACCGGGCGCGTGTCGCCCGACGAGGTCACCAGCTACGAGTCCCTCGGCGACCCCCGCTTCCGCGGGCGGACGTGCCTGCGCACGTCGAACAACGAGTACAACCAGTCGCTCGTGGCCGACATGATCGCCAAGCAGGGTGCGGAGGACACCGAAGCGCTGCTGCGCTCATGGATGGCCAACGACCCGACGATCATCAACTCCGACGGGGAGCTGCTCGCCGTCATGGCGGCGGGTGACTGCGATGTCGGCCTCGTCAACCACTACTACCTGGCCCGGGCGCTCGACGAGGACCCCGATTTCCCCGTGGCACCGGCCTGGCCCGACCAGGGCGGCGCGGGGGCCCATGCCAACGTGTCCGGTGCCGGCGTCGTGCAGAGCTCGGACCGGGTCGACGATGCCACCGCCCTCATCGAGTTCCTCACGGCACGCGAGGCCCAGGAGGAGCTCGTCGCCCGCGGCGAGTTCGCCGCCAACCCGATCGTGCCCCCGGCACCGGTCGTGGACGACTGGGCGGGCGTGAAGCTCGACCCCATTGCGGTCAACGAGGCCGGCCCGCTGCTCGACCAGGCGGTGGCCATGATGCTCGACGTCGGGTGGAACTGACCGCTCCCGCGCCGCCCGCGCCCGAGTCACCGGCGCCCGAGCCGCCGGCGCCCCGCCGGGCGCGGGTGCCGGGGTGGGCGGTCGTGGGCGGCGTGGTCGCCCTCGTCATCGTCGGCCCCCTCGTCGCACTGCCTGCGAGCTTCATCGGGCAGGGTGAGGCGTTCGGCCAGATCGCCCGCACGCTGCTACCCCGGGCGCTCGTGAACAGCCTGGTCCTGGGCGCAGGCGTCGGGGTGGGCACGCTCGTGGTCGGCGGCGGGCTCGCCGTGCTGTTGTCGTTCTACGATTTCCCGGGCCGGCGCATCCTCGACTGGGCCCTGGTCCTCCCGCTGGCGATGCCCGCGTACGTGCTCGTCTTCGTCGTGCTCGGCCAGTACGGGTTGGCCAACCCACTCCACTCGAACCTGTTCGGCGACGGGCTGCACCTGCCGTGGATCCGCGGTCGCGGCGGGGCGATCCTGGTGCTCACCGCCGTGCTCTACCCGTACGTGTACGTGCTGGGGCGCAGCGCGTTCCTGGGCCAGTCACGACAAGCGCTGGAGGCGGCACGCGGCCTGGGGTGCTCCTACGGCCAGGCGGTGCGCAAGGTCGCGCTGCCACTGGCCCGACCGGCGCTGGCCGGAGGCGCGTCCCTGGCCGTGATGGAAGCGCTCGCCGACTTCGGCACCGTCGACCTGCTCGGCGTCCAGGCTCTGCCCAGCGCCATCTTCCGCGTCTGGAACGGGGCGTTCGACCAGGCGGCCGCGCTGCAGCTGGCCACGGTGCTCGTCGGTCTGGCGTTGACGATGGTCGCCATCGAGCGCGCCCTGCGCGGCCGGGCGCGGTACCACCAGGCCCTCGGGCGGGGCGACGCGGTCGTGCCCCGACCCCTGCGCGGGCGACGCCGGTGGCTCGCCCCCCTACCGGGCGTCGCGCTGCTCGCCGTCGTCTTCGTCCTTCCGGTGGTGCAGCTCATCGCCTGGTCGGTCGAGACGGTGGTGGACGGCCACGTCGGAGACGACCTGGGTTCGGCGGCGCGCAACACCCTCCTGCTCGGCGTCGTCGCCTCGGTGGTGGCCGTCGCCACCGCCACCGTCGTGGCCTACGGGCAGCGCACCCGCCCGTCGCGAGCGGGTCGTGTGGCCGCTCGCCTGGCCACGGTGGGTTACGCGGTGCCGGGAAGCGTCGTGGCCGTCGCCGTCTACGTCCCCCTCGTGTGGGTGGACCGCCGCCTCGTCGACGTCGCCGACGCCTGGTTCGACGCCAGCATCGACCTGCTCATCACCGGCACGATCCTCGGACTGATCATCGCCTACGTCGTGCGCTTCCACGCCCTGGCCTACTTCTCGATCGAGGCCCGGATGACCCGGATCAGCCCCAATCTCGACGACGCCGCGCGTGCGCTCGGCGCGGACCGGGCGCGCGTCCTCGCCGACGTCCACCTGCCCCTGCTCGGACCCGGCATCGTCGCCGCCGCGCTCCTGGTGCTCGTCGAGGTCATGAAGGAGCTCCCCGCCACCGCCCTGCTGCGGCCGCTCGGCGGCGACACGCTCGCCGTCACCGTGTGGGAGGCGACGAAGGACTCGCGCTTCGACACGGCGGCCCTTCCGGCCCTGTTGATCGTCGCGGTCGGGCTGGTCCCGGTGGTGCTGCTGGTGCGCCTGCTGCGCCGCGACGGCTGGACCTCGGCCGCGGACCAGCTGTGACGGCCCGACCGTCCGAGCAGGGCGGGGGCTGAGGTACTGTGCCCGGCCGTGCCGGCATGGCAGACGATCGAGCAGGCGGAGCCGGAGTTCGCCGCCCGGGTGCGGCGGCTGTTCGAGGCGGGTCGCCACAAGACGATCGCGACGCTGCGCGCCGACGGCTCTCCCCGCATCTCGGGCATCGAGTGCGAGTTCGTGCACGGCGACCTGCGCTTCGGGTCGATGAGCGACGCGCGCAAGGGCGCGGACCTCGAGCGTGACCCCCGCTTCGCCCTGCACGGCCCGACCTTCCACCCGGAGGAGGGCAAGGAGAGCGAGTGGCCGGGCGAGGCCAAGATCGCCGGGCGCGCCGTGCCCGCCGGCCCGGTGTCAACCAACGAGGCGAGCGGGCAGCCCGAGGGCGAGATGTTCGTCGCCGACATCACCGAGGTCGTCATCACCGCACTGAACGCCGAGGCCACCAAGCTCGTCGTCGAGTCGTGGACGCCGCAGCGAGGGCTGCGACGGGTCGAGCGGGCCTAGCCTCTCAGTCCGCCGCGCTGGTCACGTACACGGTCGCTGCATCGTCGTCCGGCGCCCGGACGGCCACCACCCAGAACTCCCACCCACCGGCGGGGATCACGAACGAGCCGGTCACGACCTCCACCCCGTCGACCGTCGACGTGGTCGGCCCGGTCGTCTCGCCGTCGCTGCGTTCGGCGCGCTCGACAGCGGCGCCCGTTCGGTGGCGTCGCCCACCTCGTCCGTGACCACAGGCTGGCGTGGCTCGCTGCGGATCCTGTCGATCGACACGAGCAGCACCGGCGCGCGTCTGGTCGCCCACAACTGGAGGTCGGCTCGGCGGTTGTTTCAGCGCAGCACCCTCGCTGGGCTGTCGGCTCTGCCTGGGTGGCGTGAACGCGGTGATGGCCTGCCCGGCCGGCTACCTCCCGGTCGCCAGAAGATTGTCTGCCGTCTGTCGCCGTTGGTTGTCATACCTGTTGGGTAGTGTTCGGGGTATGTCAGTGGTCGAGGTGCCGG
>JAFGPU010000263.1 GCA_016936035.1 Acidimicrobiales bacterium | reverse complement strand
TCGGGGATGCGGAGCAGGCGCCGCATGGCGACGTCGGCGGCCGGACGGGGGGCGGTGGCCACGTTCTGCACGTCCCTGAGGCTAGGCCGTGCGGCGAGCGATGACCCAGCCGGTCGCCGGGCCGGCGGTCCGCTGCGGCCCGGCCGCTCCGCGTCGGCGACTTCGCGCCGGCCGTCGGCCCGTCCGACAGGCCGTTTCGGCAGGTCACGCATCGATCTCCGCCACGCCGAGACATGCCGGCGGCGCAGGGCTACCGTCGGGTCGTACGGAGCAGCAGTTGTCGACTCTTTCGAGAGAGGGCATCGATGAGCAACCGTCACCGTTCCACCGACGAGGTCGTGCCGCACCACGAGGAGCGCCGGGTCCAGACCCGCTCGGAACGTCACCGGGTCAACACGGCCCTGGCCGACGTGACCGGCCAGATCCTGGGTGGGGCCGAGCCCGACGACGTGATCGAGCCGGGCGTCGGCTTCCGGGCCGAGCGCCACCACGATCCCGCGAAGGCGCGCCCCTCGTCGCGTCGGCGTCGCCACTGGAAGCTGAAGATGTGGAAGCGGCGCACGGCTGCCCGCCGCGAGAAGGCGGCCATGGAGCGCTCGACGGGCTGAGCGAGGACGCTCCGGGGTCAGGCCCTGGGGCGACATGATGTCGAC
Organism: Acidimicrobiales bacterium; assembly: GCA_016936035.1. Taxonomy (GTDB): domain Bacteria; phylum Actinomycetota; class Acidimicrobiia; order Acidimicrobiales; family VFJN01; genus ZC4RG19. The sequence continues at coordinate 5,436 of JAFGPU010000263.1, read as the reverse complement.
GTCAGGGTCGGCAACGACCTCACGCGACGATTACGATCGGTGCTGCCAGGAGGGGAGGCGACGCCGCCGGCCGGCAGCACCGATCGCATGACGCGCACGGACGATCAGCCCACCGTTGGGGGCACGGCCCCACCGACGCCGCACGGGGCGGCCACCTTCGTGTTCCCGGGCCAGGTCCGACTGGCCGTGACCGCCGGCATCGTGGTGGTCGCCGTGCTCGGGGTCGCCTGGTCGGCGCGGGCCGCCGACGACCGCGACGGCTACGTGCTGGCCCACGCCGTGACCGCCGTGCCCTTCCTGGCGGGCGGCGCCGCCCTCGCCTGGCGCGCCCGCGACGACGGCCCTCCGCAGTTCCGGGCGTTCTGGCACCGGTGGACGGCCGCGTGCCTGGTGGCCGGCGCGGCGGCGTTCGCCGCCGTCGGCGCGGTGGTGCTGCACTCGCCGGTCCTGCTGGCCGTCGACGTGGCGCTGCTCGTCGCCGCGGCCCCGGTGTGGGCCTCGGCGTCGCGGCACATGCTGCGGGCCCAGGCCGGTCAGCGCGACCCGTCCGTCGACCTCATCGACTCGACCATGGCGCTGGTGGTGCTCAGCGCCCCCGTCGTGCTGTTCGTCGTCGACGCGGTGCTGCGCTCGTCCGAGCTCATGTTCGCGGTGCCCTTCACCTTCTTCCTCGTCCTCGTCCCGGCCGGCGTCTACATCGCCCTGGTCAACCTCGCACGCGTCCCCGCCGGCGAGCGGGTCACCCAGGGTCTCGGGGTGGGACTCGTCGGCGCGTTCAGCGTCGGCGTCGCGCTGCAGCTCGCCCACGTCGCCGCCGGGCTCGAGCTGCCCCTACCGGTCTTCGTGGGGGTTCACGTGCTGAACCTCGGCCTCATCATGGCCCTGCCGCTGTGGGCGCACCGGGTGACCGCCGGTGGGCTCGGGCGCCTGCCGGTCGAGCGCCAGGTGCGCGAGCGCCACCTGATGCCCGCCGTCAGCGCCGTCGCCCTGCCGGTGCTGGCCGTGTACGTGCTGGTGTGGCGCTCAGGCGACGGGTGGCCGGTCCCCTACCTCACCGGGGTGCTGCTCGCGGTGATCGCACTCAACGCCGTCCGCCACGCGCTGCTCAGCCGCGAGGCCCGCCGGCTCTCGAGCCGGCTCGCCCACATGGCCGAGGAACGGCGCCGCCTGCTCGCCGGCATGGTCCGGGCGCTCGACGACGACCGGCGGCGCAGCGTCAGCGAGCTGCACACCCAGGCCATCGGCTCGCTGTCGACGTTGGGCACCATCGTCCAGACCGCGTGCGTCTCGCTGCCGACCGACACGGCGCAGGTGGTGCGGGAGACGATCGGGCGGCTGCAGGGCGACCTCACCGACCGGGCGGAGCACCTGCGCCGCCTGCTGGTGGCCATGCGCACCCCGGCGTTCGGCGACGAGGGCGGCCACACCGGGCGGGACGACGCCGGGGACGGCGCGCTGGGCGCCGCGCTGCGCGCCTACGCGGCCGACCTGGTCGACGACAGCACGTCGGCGGCGCGCCCCTCGGTGGAGGTGACGGTCGACCCGGCGCTCGAGCTCGACCGCACGACCATGACCATCGTCTACCGCATCGCGCAGGAGGCCCTGCTCAACGCCACCCGGCACGCCGGCGCCACGACGGTCGCGGTCACGGTGGGTGTCGACGACACCGGCGCCGTGGTGCTCGAGGTGGCCGACGACGGCTCGGGGTTCGACCCGGAGGCCGTCACCGAGGGGTCAGGTGTGTCGACGATGCAGCTGTTCACCAGCCTGGGGCGCGGCGAGCTCACGCTCCGGTCGGCTCCCGGCGGGGGCACGCTCGTGCGCGCCCGTCTCGGTGTCGGGCGGGACCGCGCCGAGGCCGGCCGGCAGCCAGCGCCTGGCGGCATCGCGGCCGGTGTGCAGCACGGTGCCCCGGCGGTGCGGGCGCCCGGCGCCCGCCGGCGCCACCTCCGCCTGCTGCCCTCCGTCGGTGCGTCCCCCGGTCCGGCCGCCGGCGAGTGAACGCGGGGTGGGCGCCCACCCGCGCAGCACCGCCTCGTCGGTCAGAGCAGGTCGAGCGCCTTGAGCCCGGCGGTCAGGAACCGCTGGGCGATCTCGACGGCCTGATCGTCGGTGACCTGACCACCCATCGCCAGCTCACAGATGTGCAGCAGCGCGCCCAGGGCGGCCGCACCCCCGGCCATGGTGACCGGTAGGGGCTGGCCGGTGGCGGCGAGCAGGGCGTTGACCTCGCCGGACAGCCGGGCCCGCACCGCCATGGCCTGGGCGACCACACTCGGGTCGCCCGACCCCCAGGGCTCGAGGACGAGCAGCCGGTACGCGTCGGGGTGCTCGGTGAAGTAGCCGACCAGGCTCGCGGCCAGCGTGGCGAGCCGACGCTCGGACGATGTCGGGCTGAGGACGGCCGCGCGCACGGTGTCGACGACCTCGTCGACGAGGCGGTCCATCACCTCGCGGTAGAGCTCGGGACGCCCGTCGGGGAAGTAGTGGTAGAGCAGCGTCTTCGACACCCCGGCGAGTGCCGCGACCTCGGCCAGGCCGGCCTGGGTGTAGCCGCGGGTGGCGAACGTCTCCTCGGCCGCGCCGATGAGCAGCGCCTTGCGCTCCTCGGGTGCCAACCTCCGTGCCTGCGCCTCACCCACGATCGCCCCTTCCCGTGACGTCGCGCCATCGCATCCGTCCGGCGGCGGACGCCGGCCGGACGGCGACGTCCCTGTCGCTACTTACTGCCGCGTCAATCTACTGATGACCGGCCGGGTCCGCAGGCCGCCCGGGAAGGCGCGACCACGGGACGCTCGGGACGACACGGCCGGTCGTACCCTTCACAGGGTGGAAGACGACGCAGCCGTCGGGGTTCGACGGCGTCTCCGCACGCTGTGGCGGGTGGCGCTCGCCCTCGCGGCGGCTCTCGCGGTGCTCGGAGGTGCGCCGGCGCCCGGCGCCGCGCAGGCGGACGACGGGCCCGTCTACATCGTCGACATCTCCGGCACCATCGACCTCGGGCTGGCGCCGTACCTCGATCGGGTGCTCGGCGACGCCGAGGACGCCGGCGCCGCGGCGGTGCTCGTCGAGATCGACACGCCGGGCGGCCGCCTCGACGCCGTGCTCGAGATGCGCGACGCGCTGCTCGACAGCCCGGTGCGCACCGTGGCGTTCGTCGATCCGACCGCCTTCTCCGCAGGCGCGCTGGTGGCGATCGCGTGCACGGAGATCCACATGACGCCCGCAGGGGTGATGGGCGCAGCGACGCCGGTCCAAGGGGGCACGGGCGAGGTCGCCGACGAGAAGACGATCTCGGCCGTCCGCTCGACGTTCGAGGCGACGGCCGAGCAACGGGGCCGCGACCCGCAGGTCGCCGGCGCCATGGTCGATCCGGACGTCGTGGTCGACGGGCTCGTCGAGCGGGGCGAGCTCCTGACCCTCACCACGACGCAGGCCGTCGAGTTCGGCTACGCCGACGGCGTCGCGTCCGACCGGGCGGCCCTGCTGTCCGAGCTCGGCCTGACCGACAGCGAGCAGGTCGACACCAGTCCGAGCCTGGCGGAACGCCTGGTGCGCCTCATCACGGCGCCGGTGGTCGCGTCGCTGCTGCTCACCGTCGGGATGCTGGCCCTCATCGCCGACCTGCTGAGCGGTGGCGTGGGGATCGGTGTGGCCGCCGGGCTCGGCCTGCTGGCGCTGTTCTTCTGGGGCCACATGCTCGCCGGCCTCACCGGATGGGAGGACGTGGCCCTGGTCGTGCTCGGCCTCGCCCTCATCGCCGTGGAGGTGTTCGTCGTGCCCGGCTTCGGCGTGCCGGGCGTCCTCGGGCTCGTCACGCTTCTCGGCGGCGCGTTCCTCGCCATGATCAACCGCGACCTCGACCTCGTGACGAACGACGACCTCGTGCGCGCGGCCGTCACGGTGGGCGCGACGTTTGTGGCGATCGTCCTCGGACTGTTCGCCCTGCTCGCACTCGTCTCGCGCCGCCCGTCGCGCAGCGGGTTGATCCTGCACGCCCACCTGGGCGTCGGCGAGCCCGCGATCGAGCGGGCACCCGGCGGGTGGCTGCGCTGGTTCGGCGCCACCGGTCGGCTGCCGGCCGACCGGGCGACAGCGGGCTCCCCCGACGACGAGGGCACGGCACCAGCGGCGGACACGACCGGCGCGACGAAGACCGCAGGCTCTGCAGGCGCGCCGCCGACAGAGACCGACCGGGCGCCGACGCTCGTGGGGGCGACCGGCACGGCGCTGAGCGACCTGCGGCCGTCGGGCGTCGCGGACATCGCCGGCGAACGGATCGATGTGGTGACCCTGGGCGACTACGTGCGCCGCGGCGAGCGCATCGAGGTCATCCGCGACGACCGGTACCGCCGGGTCGTGCGGCGGATCGATCACTAGCGCAGGCGCCCGTCGGGTAGGGGTTGCCCATGGAGACAGGAACGATCGTCATCCTGGTGGCCGCCGCCATCGTCGTCGTGCTCGCGGCGATCCTCCTCTACTTCGTGCCCATCGGGCTGTGGATCACCGCGATCTTCTCGGGCGTGCGCGTCCGCATCGGCACGCTCATCGGCATGCGGCTGCGCAAGGTGGTGCCCAGCGCCATCATCCGCCCGCTGATCAGCGCGACCAAGGCCGAGATCGACCTCGAGATCTCCCAGATGGAGGCCCACTTCCTGGCGGGCGGCAACGTCGAACGCGTCGTCACCGCGCTCATCTCGGCGGACCGCGCCAACATCGACCTGCCCTGGAAGAGGGCCACGGCCATCGACCTCGCCGGTCGCGACGTCCTCCAGGCCGTGCAGATGAGCGTCAACCCCAAGGTGATCGACACGCCCCGGGTCGCCGCGGTGGCGAAGGACGGCATCCAGGTCGTCGCCGTCGCCCGGGTCACGGTGCGGGCCAACATCGAGCGTTTGGTCGGCGGCGCCGGCGAGGAGACCGTCATCGCGCGGGTCGGCGAGGGCACCGTGTCGGGCATCGGCTCGGCCGAGACCCACAAGTGGGTGCTCGAGAACCCCGACGCCATCTCGACGCGGGTGCTCGAGCGCGGCCTCGACGCCGGCACGGCGTTCGAGATCCTGTCCATCGACATCGCGGACGTCGACATCGGGCGCAACGTCGGTGCCGAGCTGCAGACCGCCCAGGCCGACGCCGACAAGAGCATCGCCCAGGCCAAGGCCGAGCAGCGGCGGGCGATGGCCGTGGCCGAGGAGCAGGAGATGCGGGCCAGGGTCGTCGAAGCCGAGGCCGACGTGCCCCGGGCACTGGCGGAGGCGCTGCGCTCGGGCAACCTCGGGGTGATGGACCAGTACCGCATGGAGAACGTCCAGGCCGACACGCGGATGCGCACCTCGCTCGCCGACGAAGGCAACGAGTGATGAGCACCGACGAACGGCAGGTCCCCGCACGCGACCGCGGCGTTCGTCGCGACCGCCGCGAGCCCCGCCCCGAGCC
>JAFGPU010000262.1 GCA_016936035.1 Acidimicrobiales bacterium | reverse complement strand
TCGGCGATGGCCGTGAGCCCCTCGGCCGTCAGCTCGCCGGACGTGCGGCCCACGACGTTGCCCTCGCCGTCGACCGCCACGAAGAACGGGAAGCCGGTCAGGCCGGCGGCCTCGGCGGCCGCGTTGGTGCCGTCCACCAGGACCGGCGCCGTCCAGCCCTCGTCGTCGAGCCACTCGGCGGGCGGGTAGTTGGGCCGCCGGGAGTCGACGGCGGTCGACACCGTCGCCAGGTCGACGCCGTCGGGCAACCCGCCGTCGTCGACCCACTGCTGCACGACCGGCACCTCGGCCTGGCAGTGGGGGCACCAGTGGGCGAGGAACAGGATCATCGTCGGGCGTCCCGGCTCGGGGATCGTGATGGCCTCCCCGTCGAGGGTCGTGCCCGACAGGGTGGGCATCGCCGTCCCCGTCGCGGGGTCCGACCCGCCGCTCGGCAGCGGCGGCAGCGGCGTGCCCTCGACGGTGGCGGGCGTGTCGTCGGGGACGGCGGGGGCGTCCCCGCCACCCGACCCGGTGGCGTCGGACGTCGTGTCGGTGGCGGTGTCGTCGTCGCCGCCCGACCCGGCGACGAGCGCAACGCCGAGCGCGAGCAGCACGACCGCGACCACGCCGGCGATCACGTACAGCGATCGCCGGGACGATGTCGAGGTGGACCGCCCCTTGGGGCGGGGTCGTTGGCGGGAGGAGGGGCTCATGAGGACTCCTGGGGGAGGACGAGCAGAAGGGCGATCAGGACGAAGCCGGAGAGCGCCATCGTGGGGATGGTGAGGTAGCCGAACTTCTCGACCCAGATGGTCGAGCACGGGTTGGTGACCTCGCACGAGCCGGACTCGAGCGACGGGAACCGTTCGATGACCATGTGGTAGATCGACACCGCGCCGCCGATCACGGCGAGGGGCAGCGCGTACCAGCAGACCTGCCGGTCGCGGCGCCAGGCGGCGATGAGCAGGATGAGCGCCAGCGGGTACATGCCGATGCGCTGGAACCAGCACAGGCGGCACGGCGGGAAGTCGGCCACCTCGGAGTAGTAGAGGCTGCCGAGCGTGGCCACGAGGGCCACCGTGCCCGCCACGGCGAGCGCGACCGGACCGACCGCGGCGACGACCTGGCGAGGCCAGCGCGCCGAGGGCGCCAGGGCGCGCGCGGCCAGGGTGACGACGAGCCCCGCAGCCCCGGCCTGCGCCGCGAGCGCGAGGAGAGCGAGGAACAAGCTCACTTGATCTGTGGACACGGGTCTCCGGTCTCGTGGCCGCGCGGCGCCGCGGGCGCGGCGGCATCAGGTCGAAGGAGAACGGCACGTCGCAGGCGACGTGCGACACGTCAATGGACCGGCGAGACGGGTGGACCACGCCGCGACAGCGACGACACCGGCACGGCGGCCGCGACGGGAGCGGCGTGCGCCATGAGCCACGGGCGCGCCGGCGAACGGAGATGGAGCCGGCGGCGTCGGGCGGCGGCCATCGCGGTGGCCACCTCATGGGTCGAACGCGTGACGAGAACGAGCAGCGCGGCGACCACGAGCTGGGCGAGCAGCCCGAGGAGGACCGCCGGCTCGGTCAGCGTTCCGGCGGGGGACAGCCCGGCGGCGGCGTGCTCGGCGAGCTCGACGGCCAGGAACAACGCCACCTGGGCGCCGGCCAGGGTCGACCACCGCACGGGCGGCAGCTCGTCGCGGTAGCCGGCGAGGAGGCTGCGGGCGACGGCGGCGAAAGCGAAGGGCGCGGCGACGAGCAGCACCGCATCGAGGTAGCCGTGGGCGCCAGCGGGCACCGGCGTGGCGCCGATTGCTGCTGCGGTCTGGTACCCGAGTTCGTGCCCGGCGACGAACCCGCCAGGGACGAGGAGCAGGGACCACCAGCGCAGGGTGCGCATCACGGTCCCCCAGGCTAGGGGGCGCCGCGCGAGGTGGCCCCATCCGGGCACGGAATCGATCCGACGACCGGGCGCGGGACGGCGGTCGATCACGATGCGCGGGGGCGAGGCGATCTACGACGGAACGGAGGCGGTGGGTGCCGCGCGGTGCGGGACGTGCGCCTCGCTCGGGCCCGAGTCAGGCCGAGTGCTCGAGCTCCGCAACGCCGGCGGCCCCGGGGTGGTCGGCGTCGACTGCGAGCCAGTCGAGAGCCACCGCGGCGGTCCACGACTGGGCCGGCGACCCGAGCGCGCGGCCGCTCACGGGGTCGGCGTACTCGCTGCAGCCCGTCGCCCGCAGCTGCTCGACCGCCGCTGTGCGCAGGGCGTCGGCGAGGCCGACGCGACCGTCCCGGTCGAGCGCCCACCACAGCAGCCAGGTGATGACCGGCCAGGTCGGGCCCCGCCAGTACAGCCGAGGGTCGAACGCGGGGTCGTCGACCGCCGTCGACGGAGGCACCGCCCACTGCAGCTGCTCGGCGCCGGCGAACGACGGCCCTGCCAGGCGGGCCGCCAGCGCATCGCCCCGGTCGCGGTCGCACCCGGCGACGAGGGGAGCGAAGCCGGCGATCGTGTCGGCGGTGACCCACCGGTCGGCGACGAGGTCGCGGTCGAGGCACGCGCAGCGGGCCGGGTCCCAGCAGGCGTCGAGTCCCCGCCGGCTGCGCTCCGCGCCAGCCCGGTGGCCGGCGGCGTCTCCGGGTTGCCCGACCAGCACCGCGAGGTCGGCGAGCACGTCGTCGGCGGCGGCGAGGATGGCGGTGAACAGCACGTCGTCCATGCGGAACGGGTGGCTGCGGTGCGACCGTTCCGGGTCGTAGCCGACGTCGACCAGCTCGCGCACCAGCGTGTGGTAGCGCCGGTAGTCGTCGTCGGACGGCCGTTCCGTGACGTCGGCCACGTGGTCGAGGTCGGGGCGGGCGCCGGCGATCTGCTCGCTGACGGTCACGGCGGCGAGAGCGTCGTCCCACCGCGGCGAGTTGTCGAGGCCGCTCTCCCACGGGTGGAAGATCGTGACCAGCCCCGTGCCCTCGGGGTCGCGTGCGGTGTGCAGCCAGCGGTGCCAGGCGACCAGGCGTGGATACAGCTCGACGATCGCGTCGTCGACGGCAGCGAGCGCCTCCGGGTGGTGGCGCACGGTGATCTCGCGCACGCGCGCCAGGGCGATGGCGTGCACCGGGGGCTGGCAGATGCCGCTGGTGGCGACCCCGGGCG
>JAFGPU010000261.1 GCA_016936035.1 Acidimicrobiales bacterium | reverse complement strand
GGTCTCGCCCAACTACCAGCGGCTGCTCGACCACGGCGAGGCACGCAACGTGGGCGACATCCTGGCCGCCGGCAGCGAGGCCGCCATCGAGAAGCGGCTGCGGGCCTTCGCGGACGCCGGGGTCACCGACGTCTCGGTCCGGGTCGTCCCGCTCGGTGACGATCGCGACGAGCTGCTCGCCTCGCTGCGCCGCACCCGCGCCCTGCTGGGCTCGCTGGCGACGTCGCTCTGAGCTCTGACCACCCATCGCCTTGCACAGGCGTTCTCACCGAAGATAGTTAGGTTCTCGTCCTTGGAGGAGAGGCCCCGATGACCAGCCCAGCCCTCGACATCCCGGTGTTCGACGCCGACAACCACCTGTACGAGACGCAGGACGCGCTCACGAAGTTCCTGCCCGACCGCTACAAGGGGGCGATCGACTACGTCGACGTGCGGGGGCGCACCAAGATCGTCGTCCGGGGGCAGATCAGCGAGTACATCCCCAACCCCACCTTCGAGGTCGTCGCCCGGCCCGGAGCGCAGGAGGACTACTTCCGCCACGGCAACCCCGAGGGCAAGAGCCGGCGCGAGATCTTCGGCAAGCCGATGCGGTCGATCCCCGCCTTCCGCGAGCCCGCCCCCCGCGTCGCGCTCATGGACGAGCAGGGCATCGACCGGGCGCTGATGTTCCCCACCCTCGCCAGCCTGGTCGAGGAACGCCTGCGCGACGACCCGGAGCTCACCCACGCCGTGGTCCACGCCCTCAACCGGTGGCTGCACGAGACCTGGACCTTCGACTACGACCACCGCATCTTCACCACGCCGGTCATCACGCTGCCGATCGTCGACCGGGCCATCGAGGAGCTCGAGTGGGTGGTCGAGCGCGGGGCCCGCGCCGTGCTCATCCGACCCGCTCCCGTGCCCGGCTACCGGGGGTCGCGCTCGTTCGGCCTGCCTGAGTTCGACCCGTTCTGGCAGAAGGTGGTCGAGGCCGACGTCCTCGTCGCCATGCACAGCTCCGACAGCGGGTACGAGCGCTACACCAACGACTGGATGGGCAGCGACACCGAGATGCTGCCCTTCCAGCCCCAGGCGTTCCGCATGCTGTCGCAGTGGCGGCCCGTCGAGGACGCCGTGTCCGCCCTCATCTGCCACGGTGCGCTGTCGCGCTTCCCGCAGCTCAAGGTGGCCGTCATCGAGAACGGCAGCAGCTGGGTCGGGCCCCTCCTGAACAACCTGGCCGACGTCTACAAGAAGATGCCCCAGGACTTCCTGGAGGACCCCGTGACGGTCTTCACGCGCAACATCCACATCAGCCCGTTCTGGGAGGAGGACCTCGGCGCGCTGGCCGAGCTCGTCGGTGTCGAGCGGGTCCTGTTCGGGTCGGACTACCCGCACCCCGAGGGCCTGGCCGAGCCGGCGAGCTACGCCGACGAGCTCGCGGGCCTGCCCGACGACACCGTCCGCAAGATCATGGGCGCCAACATGGCCCGCCTCATGAACGTCGAGGACGCGGTGATTCGATGAGCGGGCACGGCGGGGGGAGCATCCCGGCGACGGTCGCCGCCACCGCCGAGCGGTTCGGCGACCGGCTCGCCGTCACCGACGGCGACACCCGGCTCACGTGGGCCGAGCTGCACGACCAGGCCCGGACGTTCGGCGCCTCCCTGGCGGCGTCGGGCGTCGGACCCGGCGACCGCGTCGCCCTGTGGGCGCCGAACAGCGTCGAGTGGATCGTCGCCGCGCTCGGCCTCTTCTCAGCCGGGGCCGTGCTCGTCCCGGTCAACACCCGCTTCAAGGGCGCCGAAGCCGCCGACATCCTGGCGCGCAGCCGGGCGCGTGCCCTGGTCACGGTCACCGACTTCCTCGGCACCGATCACCTCGCGCTGCTGGCGGCCACGGGCACCGACCTGCCCGACCTGCAGACGGTCGTGGTGGCCAGCGGCCCCGCCCCCGACGACGCCGTCCCCTGGGACCGGTTCCTGGCGCGGGCGACCGACGCCAGCCGGGCCGAGGTCGACCGGCGCCGCGCCGCGGTCGGCGCCGACGACCCGTCGGACATCCTGTTCACCTCGGGCACGACGGGCCGGCCGAAGGGTGTGGTCATGACGCACGGCCGCACCCTGTGCGTCGCCACCGACTGGGTCGCCATGACCGGGCTCGAGGCCGGCGACCGCTATCTCATGGTCAACCCGTACTTCCACATGTTCGGGCTGAAGGCCGGCATCCTCGCCTGCGTGGCCGCCGGGGCCACCATGTTCCCCGAGCCGGTGTTCGACGTCGACCGGGTGCTGGCCCGCGTCGCTGCCGAGCGGGTCACCGTGCTGCCGGGGCCCCCGACCCTCTACCAGTCGATCCTCGACCACCCCGACCGCGCCGGCCACGACCTGTCCACCCTGCGGGTCGCCGTCACGGGCGCCGCCGACATCCCCGTCGCCCTCATCCGCCGGGTCGCCGACGAGCTGCCGTTCTCGACCGTGATCACCGGCTACGGGCTCACCGAGGCCGGCACGGCGTGCGCCACCTCGCCCGACGACGACCCCGAGACCGTCGCCACGACCGTCGGGCGGCCGCGCCCGGGATTCGAGCTGCGCATCGTGGGCGACGGCGGCTCCGAGGCCGGTGACCTGCCGCGGGGCGAGACCGGCGAGATCGTGCTCCGCGGCCCCAGCGTGATGGCCGGCTACCTCGACGACCCGGCCGCCACCGCCGAGGTCCTCTCGCCCGAGGGCTGGCTGCGCACCGGCGATCTGGGCGTGGTCGACGAGCGCGGCTGCCTGCGCATCGTCGGCCGGGCCAAGGACATGTTCATCGTCGGGGGCTTCAACGCGTACCCGGCCGAGATCGAGGACCACCTGCTGCGCCATCCCGACGTGCAGCAGGTGGCGGTCATCGGCATCCCCGACGAG
>JAFGPU010000260.1 GCA_016936035.1 Acidimicrobiales bacterium | reverse complement strand
GCTCAAGGCCACCCAGCAGGACCCGTGGCAGGAGTTCGCCACCAGCCACCGCGTGGGCGAGCTGGTCTACGGCCGGGTCACCAAGCTCGTGCCGTTCGGTGCGTTCGTCCAGGTGGGCGACGGCATCGAGGGCCTGGTCCACATCTCCGAGATGTCGGCGCACCACGTCGACCTGCCCGAGCAGGTCGTCACGCCGGGCGAGGAGCTGTGGGTCAAGATCATCGACCTCGACCTGCAGCGGCGGCGCATCAGCCTGTCCATCAAGCAGGCCGCCGAGGGTGGAATCGTCGCCGCCGAGTACCAGGAGCACTTCGGCGAGCACGCCTACGACGACCAGGGCAACTACATCGGCCCGACCGTCGAGCACTCGCCCGAGGCCGACGAGGCCTGGGCCGAGTACTACGCCGAGGGCGGCGAGGCGCCCGAGGGCACCCCGCCGGCTGGCGAGACCCCGGCCGCCGACTCCGGCGAGGCAGCGCCCGCCGGCGAGGCGCCGGCGGCCGAGGGCGATACCTCCGAGCAGTAGCGCGGCCCAATCCGGTCGGCCCGGCCAGCGTGTGCGGCGGCACGGCCGAGGCCGACGCCGCCCACGAGTCGCGGCCTGCTCCATCGTCACGCCGTTCACCGGCGCCCGTTCCCCCCTGCGAGGGTGAGCACGGGCGCCGGTGGCGCGTTCGGGCGGGGTCGGGGCCGGGCAGCCGGGGCCACTAACGTCCGGCGTCGTGCTGGTCATCGGTCTCACCGGGGGCATCGGGTCGGGCAAGTCGACCGTGTCCGCCCTGCTCGCCGCCAAGGGTGCCGTGGTCGTCGACGCCGACGCCATCGTGCGCGACGTCCAGCAGCCGGGCACGCCCGTGTTCGACGCCATGGTCGAGCGCTTCGGGCCGGGCATCGTGGCCGGGGACGGCGCCCTCGACCGCGCCGCGGTGGCCGAGGTCGTGTTCAACGACGCGCAGGCGCTCGCCGACCTCAACGCCATCGTCCACCCCGCGGTCGGCGCCGAGATCGTGCGCCGCATGGAGCAGCTCGCCGACACCGACGAGGTGGTCGTCCTCGACGTGCCGCTGCTGGTCGAGTCGAAGAACGCCTACCCGGTGGCCGGGCTGCTGGTGGTCGACGTCGATCCGGAGCTGGCGATCCGCCGCCTGGTCGAGCACCGGGGCATGAGCGAGGGCGACGTCCGGGCCCGGATGGCCCGGCAGGCGAGCCGCGACGAACGTCTGGCCCGGGCGGATCACGTGATCGACAACAGCGGCACGCTGGACGACCTGCGCGCCCAGGTCGACGTCGCGTGGGACTGGATCGAGAACCTGAAGGCCCCGTCGCGCGACCGGTGATGACGGCCGGCGCGACGCTGGACGGCACTAGCCTCATCAGGGGTGGCCGACGCGACGACGCGCTGGCGGACGGTCGATCCGCTTCGCCCCGGTGACCCCCACGAGGTCGCCGGGTTCGAGGTCGTCGGGCGCCTCGGCGAGGGCGGGATGGGCGTCGTGTTCCTGGCCCGCCATCCCGATCACGGGCTGGCCGCACTCAAGTTCGTGCGGGCCGGCGGCCCGGTGGCCGCCGACGACCCCTCGTTCCGGGCGCGCTTCGGGCGCGAGATCGAGGCCGCTCGCCGTGTCCGCAGCCCGCGCGCCGCACGGGTTCTGGCCGCCGACCCCGACGCCACGGTGCCGTGGCTGGCGACCGCGTTCGTCGACGGCCCGACGCTGCAGGAGGCGGTCACGGCCGACGGGCCGATGTCCGGCGACCGCCTGGTGTCGCTGGCCGTGGCGCTGGCCGACGCGCTCGCGTCGGTGCACGAGGCCGGCGTCGTCCACCGCGACCTCAAGCCCCGCAACATCCTCCTGACCGCCGACACCCCGGTGGTGATCGACTTCGGCATCGCGTCGGTGCGCGAGGCGCCGCAGCTCACCCGCACCGGCGTCGCGATCGGGACGCCGGGGTGGATGGCGCCCGAGCAGGTGCAGGGGCGACCGTGCGGGCCGGCGACCGACGTGTTCGGGTGGGGCGCCGTGGTGACGTTCGCCGCCGGGGGCACGGCCCCGTTCGGCGAGGGGTCGGCCGACGCGCTGCTGTACCGCATCGTCCACGAGCCGCCGTCGGTGCCGCCGCTGCCGCCCGCGCTCGACGGGCTGGTGCAGGCGGCGCTGGAGAAGGATCCCGACCGCAGGCCGTCCGTCGGCCAGATCCTGGCCGCGCTCACCGGGTCGCCGATCGATGAGACGCAGGCGGGTGCCACCGCGCTCGGCCCGACGTTGGCCGATCGCACGGCGGTGGTCCCGACGATCGTGGCGCTCGGATGGGACGTCGAGGCGCTGCCCACCCGCCCCGACGGCCGCCCCCGTGACGCGCCGACGGGTGTCGCCGTGGGCCGGCCCCGCCCGCTGGACGTCGGCGGCGGTCCGGCCGCCGGCGGGCCCCGGTCCCGCCGTGGGGCCGTGCCGGCCGGCGTGGAGGCCGCGTTCTGGTACGCGGGCGAGGACCACCACGACCCACGCTCACTCGCCAGCGCATTCCAGACGCTGTGGGACGACGCGGTCGACCAGGTGTTCCGCCGCCGCGACAGCGTGTGGATCGACGAGCTGCGAGGCTTCCTCCGCGCCCACGGGCGGGAGGAGGCCGAGCGCATCGTCGCGTCCGGTGCCGGCGAGTCGCCCCCGGCGGCCGGCATGGCCCGCCTGCTGCTCGCCCTCGATCCCGCGCTCGAGCCCCGTGTCGGCGCGCTGCGCCTGACCCCCGATGGCCTGGTCGCGGCGGCCGAGGCGGTGGCGGCGCGCGGCGAGCCCGCCGGGCCGATGCGGGCCCGGGTCGACGGTGCCGGCGGCGCGGGTGGCCCGTCGCGGGTCGCCGAG
>JAFGPU010000259.1 GCA_016936035.1 Acidimicrobiales bacterium | reverse complement strand
CACCCGGCCGCGGAGAGTGTTCGACCTTGTACATGCGGTGGACAACTGTAACGGGCCGTCCCGGCGCCCGGTGTGGCGCCGTCGCGGCGTCCCGTGGTGCGCTACGGTCACATGTGACGGTTCGTCAGATCCGTGCAAGGGCGGCTCGGCCGGAACCGGTGAAAACAGGGGGAACATCGACGTGCGCAGGACCTACTTGCACCTTCTCGGCGCATTGGTGGCGCTGGCCATGCTGGCTGCGGCATGTGGCTCCGATCGCGGCGACGATCCCGCCGGATCCGACGACGACGGCGCCGAGAGCGCGGCGCCCGACGACGACGGCGGCAGCGGCGGCGACGACAGCTTCGGCACGCTCGAGTCGCCCTGCGGCGAGGGTGACGGCGGCCCGGCCACCGAGCAGGGCGTCACCGAGGGTGAGATCGTGATCGGCTACGGCGACGACGCCGGCTTCCCCACCTCGCCCGGGCTCAGCCACGAGACCAGCGATGCCATGGAAGCCATGATCAAGTGGTGCAACGACCAGGGCGGCATCAACGGGCGCGAGATCGTCGGCAACTACTACGACGCCGCCATCACCAACGTGGTCAACGTCATGACCCAGGCGTGCGGCGAGGTGTTCATGTTGGTCGGCAACGCCTGGGCGCTCGACTCGGCGCAGGAGGAGACCCGGCTCGGCTGCGACCTGCCGTCGGTGCCGACCTACTCGGTCAGCCCCGAGTTCGCCAACGCCCCGCTGACCTACCAGGCGGTGCCCAACCCCGCCGACTTCTACACGGCCGGCTGGGCCGGCCACCTCGCCGAGCTGTTCCCCGACGCGGTCGAGAACGCCTCGGTGATGTTCGGCAACTTCGCCGCCACCATCGACACCAAGGACAAGGTGGTCCAGACCTTCCCCGAGTTCGGCTTCGAGTTCCTCGACTGCCCGCAGGAGTACAACATCGCCGGCGAGCCCGACTGGAAGCCCTTCGCGCAGAAGCTCGACAGCTGCGGCGCCGAGATCGTCTACTACTCGGGCCAGCCGTACCCCAACATGCAGAACCTGCTGGATGACGCGGCCCAGGTCGGCTACGAGCCGATCTGGCTCGCCGACTCGAACGCCTACCTGCAGTCGTTCGCCGACTGGAACAGCACCGGCAACGGCGACAACGTCTACCTGCGCACGGCCTTCACCCCGTTCGAGCAGGCCGAGTCCAACCCCGCCACCCAGCAGTACATCGACCTCGTCGAGGGCAACGGCGGCGACATCAGCCAGCTCGGCCAGCAGACCACGTCGTCGTTCCTGCTGTGGGCCACCGCCGCCAGCGCCTGCGGGGCCGACCTCACCCGCGAGTGCGTGCTCGACGAGCTGTCCGGCATCACGAGCTGGGACGGCGGCGGTTTGCACGCCGAGACCAACCCGGGCGGGAACATGCCGCCCGAGTGCTCGATGATCCTCAAGCTCGAGGGCACGTCGTGGGTGCAGGCCTACCCCGAGGAGGAGGGCGAGATGGCGTGCGACCCCGACGGCACCGTCCCGCTGAGCGGGCGGGTCGTCGACCAGGCCGAGCTCGACGACGACCGGATCTCGACGAAGTTCCAGCAGTAGGCGGTTCGACCGGCCATGGAGACGTTCCTCCAGTACACGATCCTCGGTCTCGTCGCGGGCGGCGTGTACGGCATCGCGGCGTCCGGGCTGGTCGTCACCTACACCACGTCGGGCATCTTCAACTTCGCCCACGGCGCCGTGGCCATGCTCTCGGCGTTCACGTACTGGCAGCTGCGGTTCGGCTGGGACTGGCCGGCGCCCCTGGCACTGGTCGTGGTGCTCGGGGTGCTGGCCCCGCTGCTGGGGGCGCTGCTGTACGGCGTGGTCATGCGGGGACTGCGGGGCACGTCCGAGGTCGCCCGCATCGTGGTTCCGGTCAGCGTCATGCTGGGCTTCCTCGCGCTCAGCACCTGGGTGTGGGATCCGACGCCGCGCTCGCCCCGCCTGTTCCTGATGTTCTTCGGCGCCGGCAACACGGTGAGCATCGGCGGGGTCAACCTGGCCTGGCACGAGATCACCGCCGTGGTCATCGCCGTCGTGGTGGCGCTGGGGCTGCGCTTCCTGTTCTTCGGCACCCGCACCGGCGTCGCGATGCGGGCCGTGGTCGACGATCCCGACCTGCTCGAGCTCAACGCGGGCCGGCCCGAGCGGCTCGCCATGGCCTCGTGGGCCCTCGGTGCCTTCCTTGCCGCCCTGGCCGGTGTGCTCATCACGCCCATGATGGGCTCGGCCATGAGCGCCCACGCCCTGACGCTGCTCGTCATCGACGCCTTCGCGGCGGCGATGTTCGGGCGGCTGCGCAGCGTGCCCCGCACGTTCGTCGGCGCGCTGGTGCTGGGGCTGCTCGGCAGCTACGTCATCGGCTACTTCCCGTCGGACAGGTGGACGTGGACGGGCAACTTCCGGGTGTCGCTGCCGATGATCACGCTGTTCGTCGTCCTGCTGTTCCTGCCCCAGGACCGCCTGCGCGGCGCCACCGTGCTGCGCTCGCGCGAGCGCTACCGGCTGCCGAGCGTGCGCACAGCGGTGGTGGCCGCGGTGGTGCTGGTGGCCGGCATGTGGCTGCTGCGCGGCATCCTGGCGCCCACCGCTGTCAACCACATGGCCTTCGGCATGAGCATGGCGGTCATCGCCCTGTCGCTGGTGCTGCTGACGGGCTATGCGGGCGAGATCAACCTGGCGGTGCTCTCGTTCGGTGCCATCGGGGCGATCATCGTCCACCACTTCGGTGTCAGCGGCAGCGGGGGCGATGCCCGCTCGACGCTGTTCGGCTACGCCGCCGCCGCGGTCGTGTGCGCGCTGGTCGGTGCCCTCGTGGCGCTGCCGTCGCTGCGGTTGCGCGGCCTCTACCTGGCCCTGTCGACGATGGCGTTCGGCGTGTTCGTGTCGAACATGCTGCTGCGCGACATCACCGAGCGGCAGCTGCCGCTGCTGCACACCAGGTTCAGCATCTTCCCGAGCGGCAACCTGGGCGTCCCCCGACCCAAGTTCGGCCCCGTCGACCTGGTCGCCATGCCGACCTTCCTCATGTTCCTGACCGTCCTGTTCGCCGTGCTCGGCGTGGGGCTGATCGCCCTGCGCCACAGCAGCTACGGCCGCCGCCTCACCGCCATGAAGGACAGCCCGGCCGCGTCGGCCACCCTCGGCCAGAGCCTGGTGACGCTCAAGCTGTCGGTGTTCATGCTGTCGGCCGCCATCGCGGGCGTCGGCGGCGCGCTCATGACCGCGCAGATCGGGTCGGCGAACCTCGACCGGTTCGACATCTTCCTCAGCCTCACCCTGCTCATGCTGACCGTCGTGGGCGGGATCGGGTACGTGAGCGGCGCCCTCTTCGGCGGCATCGCGGCCGGAGTGCTGTTCGTCGCCCTCCAGAACACCTTCGACAAGCTGGGGGTCGACCACCCGGACCTCGAGGGGTTCTTCGAGTTCCTCGCCAACCTCACCCTGGTGCTGCCGGCCCTCATGGGCGTCAGCATCGGCCGCAACCCCACCGGCGCCGTCGAGAAGATCCTGGTCGACTTCGGGCCCGTGCGCCGGGTCAGGCCCGTGCTCGTGGCCGGCATCGCAACGGTCGGGGTCGCCTACGTGCTGGCCCGCAACGAGACCATCAGCAACTGGTGGCTGATCGTGGTGACCGCCGTCGTCATCGGCGTGATGCCGCAGGCGGCCAAGCGGTGGGCGCCCGGGCCCTCCGAGGCGGCGGTCGACGGCACGGCGCTGCCGGCTGCGGACGGCGCGGACCTACCGCTCGAGCTGGTGGGCGTGGTGCGTCCCTACACGGTCGCCGACCGCGAGATGCTCGACGCCGCGCTGGACGTGCCGGCGGGGAAGGGGTAGCGATGGCCCATCTCGAAGCTCGTGGCATCTCGGTGCGCTTCGGTGGCAAGGCCGCGCTGAACGACACGACCGTCCTGGTCGAGCGGGGTGCGGTGACCGGTCTGATCGGACCGAACGGCGCCGGCAAGACGACGCTGTTCAACGTGGTGTGCGGGCTGCAGGCGCCGAACGCCGGCCGGGTGCTGCTCGACGGCGACGACGTCACCCGCAAGGCCCCGCACCGCCGGGCGCGGCACGGGTTGGCGCGCACCTTCCAGCGGCTCGAGCTGTTCACCTCGCTGACGGTGCGCGACAACGTCCGCGTGGGCGGCGACATCCACAAGAGCTGGACGCGCGGCCGCCGTGACACGGCCGCGGAGGCCGAGCGGGTTCTCGAGCTCACAGGCCTGGCCTCGATCGCCGACCGCGAGGTCGCGGAGATCCCGACCGGTCAGGCCCGGGTCGTCGAGCTGGCCCGGGCCCTGATGACCCGGCCGACGGCGCTGCTGCTCGACGAGCCGGCCGCCGGCCAGACCGACGAGGAGACCGCGGCGTTCGGGCGCCTGCTGCGCCGCCTCGCCGGCGACGGGCTGGCCATCTGCCTGGTCGAGCACGACATGACCCTGGTCATGGACGTCTGCGAGACCATCCACGTGCTCGACTACGGTCGCACCATCGCCGTGGGGCCGCCCGAGCAGGTCCGCGACGACCCGGCCGTCATCGAGGCCTACCTCGGCACCCCGGAGGGCGTGTGATGTCGGGCAACGGTGCCACGAGTGGCGGCGACCCCACCGGGGGCGGGCTGGTCGACGCCGTGCCCGAGACCGTCATCGAGACCGAGGTGCCGCCGCTCGAGCTGGTGGGCGTCCACGCTGCCTACGGCGGCATCGAGGTGCTGCACGGCATCGACCTCGCCGTCGCCGCCGGCGAGGTGGTGGCGCTGCTGGGTGCCAACGGCGCCGGGAAGTCGACGACCGTCAAGGTGTGCTCCGGCCTGCTGCCGCCCACCCGG
Source organism: Acidimicrobiales bacterium (assembly GCA_016936035.1). Classification (GTDB taxonomy): domain Bacteria; phylum Actinomycetota; class Acidimicrobiia; order Acidimicrobiales; family VFJN01; genus ZC4RG19. The sequence continues at coordinate 3,082 of JAFGPU010000259.1, read as the reverse complement.
GGCGCCGTGCGGGTCGTCGGCCACGACGTCACGGGTGTGCCCAGCCACGAGCTGGCCCGCATCGGGGTGTGCACCATCCCCGAGGGGCGGGGCGTGTTCCCCAACCTGACCGTGCGCGAGAACCTGTGGATGGCCACGCAGGTCACGGGCGAGCGCGCGGAGCTGGAGGAGGCGGCGTACGCGCGCTTCCCCCGCCTCGGCGACCGGCGAACGCAACTCGCCGGCACCCTGTCCGGTGGCGAGCAGCAGATGCTCGCCCTGGCCCGGGCACTGGTCACCGACCCGGCGGTGCTGCTGCTCGACGAGCTGTCGATGGGCCTCGCGCCCATCATCGTGCAGCAGCTCTACGAGATCGTCGCCCAGGTGGCCAGTGACGGCATCTCGATCCTGGTGGTCGAGCAGTTCGCCCAGGCCGTGCTCGGCATCGCGGACCGGGCGGTCATCATGGTCAACGGGGAGATCACGCGGGTGGGCACGCCCGCAGAGATGCAGTCCGAGCTGTCGAACGCGTACCTGGGTGGATGAGGGAGCACGTCATGAACGATCGGATCGAGCGCCTGAAGAGCGACGCCGCGGAGCTCAACGTGGGCAAGGGGGCGGGGCGCGACGGCATCTACCAGATGCTGGGCGCCGTGGCGATGGGCGTGGGGGTGGTCATCGCCTTCGTCGCCTACCAGCTGTCGCTGGGCAAGGACGACCAGCGCGACATCCAGTCGCTGCAGATCCTCGCCGTCGCGATGCTCGCCCTCGCGGTCGTGGGCGCCGCCGTGTTCCTGCGCTACTCGTTGGCGCGGTTCCTGCGGTTCTGGCTGCTGCGGCAGCTCTACGAGGGCCAGTCGCACATCGATCAGGTGGTCGCCGCGCTCGGCGGGCGGGCCGAGGACGCGCCCGCACCGCCGGCCGCGTCCGCCCGTCCGGCCGAGCTGACGGAGGAACGCGAGGCGTCCTCCGCCGGTCAGTAGCGCCGCTGGTCGCGTCGAGGTCCCCGACGTCGCGACGGCCCATGCCCAAGCCCGCCGTCCTCGCCAGCGTCGGTCCTGACTCGCCGGGGACGGGCGACCGTTCACGGCCAGGGAACTAGCGTCCGTCTCTCCATGCGGGGGGACATCTCGACGACGGCCTACCGCGTCCTGCTGTGCGCAGCCACGGGCGCCGGCCTGATGCTGGCGCGCCCGGTCTGGCAGGCCGACCTGGCATCGGGCGTCGACCTGCCCGGGCACGTCGTCATGACCCGGTTCGGCGTCGACCAGCTCTTCGCCCACGGTCGGTGGGACGGCTGGTTCCCCGGGTTCGGTTCGGGCTATCGGCTGTTCGGCGTGAACGGGCCCGGGATGGCCCTGCTGGCCGGCGTGGTCCGCGCCGCGTCGCTGGGCACGGTGAGCGCCGGGCGGGCGCTCGTGCTGCTCGGGATCGCGTCGCTGGCCGTGCTGCCCTGGGCGGTGGCAGCGTTCAGCCGCGAGATGGGTTCCGGGCGTCTGGCGGCCGCCATCCACGGGGCGCTCGCGCTGGTGGTCAGCTTCAAGGCCGGCGGTGGGGTGACCGGCCTGTACCGGCTGGGCCTGCTGGCCCACGGCCTGGCCCTGCCGGTCGTCCTGGTCACGCTGGTGCTGTGGCGGCGGGCGCTGCGGCGGGGCGACCAGCGCGACCTCGCCGGTGCGGCGCTGCTCACGGCGCTCCTCGGCCTGATCCACCCGGTGTCGGTGCTGGTCCTGGCGCTGCTGGGCGCGGTGATGCTCGTGCCGCACCTGGCCCGCCGACCGGTGGTCGCCGGCCGCCGCGCGGCGGTGGTGGCGCTGCTCGCGCTGGGTGCGGCGGCGTTCTGGCTCGTGCCCGCCGTGAGGGACCGGGAGCTGGCGGGTGACGCCACCTTCTTCGGCGGTCCCGCCCCGCTCCCTCGGGGATGGGCCGAGGTCGCCGCCGGGCGCGAGCTTCTCCCGTGGGGTGTCAGTGCCGCCACGCTCCTGGTGCTGGTGGCGATGGTCGGCTGGGCGCTGGTCGACGAGGGGTCCCGGGCCTGGATGGTCGGGCCTGCCGCGGCGATCGTGACGCTGGTGGTCGCCGACGTGGCGGTCGCCCACGAGTGGGGGCCGTTCGAGCTGCGTGAGCACCTGCCGATGCGGCTGGCCGCGATCACCACGATCCTGCTGCTGCAGCCGCTGGCGGTGGTCGTCGCCGAGGGCGCGCTCGTGGTCGGTCGCCGCGCCGGCGGCCCGTGGGTGGCGCTGGCCGTCGGCCTGGCGGTGGCGGCGCTCGTGCCGTTCTGGATGCGCGGCGACCGCACCCCCGCCCGGCCGATCGGGGCGCCGACCGCCGCCTTCGCCGCTGCGGCCGACGAGCTGGCCGCCCGCGTGCCGCCGATGGGACGCCACCTCCTGGCCCGCCCGACCGACCCGGTCTACCGGGACGGGACGCAGCCGGACCGCTGGCTGGCTGCGACGTCGGGCACCAACAGCGCGCACCTCTACCTGTGGGAGGCGACCCGCGAGCACACCGCGGGGGAGCTGGCGCAGCGGTTCCTCGGGGAGGTCGGCCCGGCGGAGGCCCTCGGGCAGATGCGGCGCCTCGGGGTGACCCACGTGGTGGTGACCGCCGAGGACCAGGCGTCGACGCTGCGCGACACGCCCGGCTACGACGAGGTCTGGCAGCAGGACGACGTCGTGATCTTCGAGGTGGAGCCGTTGCCCGGCTTTCCGGCGGTCGCGGCGCTGCTGCAGCCGGCGGAGGTGCCCGGGGCGGCCGGCGACGAGCCGGGCGGCGACGGCACCGGCCCGTCGCTCGACGTGGTGACCCGGGCCCAGGAACCGGAGCTCGTCACGTGGGAGGCGGACGCGTCCCGGGACGTGGACGTCGTCGCGGCGATCGCGCACGACCCGCGGTGGCAGGTGTCGGTCGACGGCGACCGGGTCGCGACCGAACGGTCCGGCGAGGGTCTGGTGCAGTTCACGGTGCCACCCGGCGGCCACGACGTGGAGCTGCGATACGTCGCCCGCGCCGGCGACCGCTGGTGGCCGGCGGTGAGCCTGCTGTCGCTGGTGGTCGCCGGCCTGCTGGCCGCCGGCGTGACCGTACCGGACCGCCTGGT
>JAFGPU010000258.1 GCA_016936035.1 Acidimicrobiales bacterium | reverse complement strand
TCGCCCGGCATGACGGGCGCCGCCCACCTCGCGGCCCGTGCCGCTCAGCGCGCGGGTGCGGGCATGGTCCGGGTGGCCACCCCGGGCCTCGACCACGACCCCGGCCTGCCCACCGAGGCCGTCGGCGTCGCCGTGCCGTCGGCCGGGTGGGACGGACCCGTGCTCGACCAGGTCGAGCGCGCCGGCGCCCTCGTGGTCGGACCCGGCCTGGGCCGCGGCGCCCCCACCGAGGCGGCGATCCACCACCTGGCGATCTCGGCGCACGTCCCGGTGGTCGTCGACGGCGACGGCCTCACCGCGCTCGGCGGTCAGTCGGCCGAGGTGCTGGCGCGGCGGGACGCGCCCACGGTGCTGACCCCGCACGACGGCGAGTTCGCCCGCCTGGCCGGCGAGGGGCCGGGCGACGACCGCATCGCCGCCACCCGCTCGCTGGCCGCGAGCACCGGCGCCGTGGTGCTGCTGAAGGGCCCCACCACGATCGTCGCCCACCCCGACGGTCGGGTGCGCCTGTCGACCACCGGCGACGCCCGGTTGGCGACCGCAGGCACCGGTGACGTGCTGTCGGGCATCATCGGCGCGCTCCTGGCCCAGGGGGCCGACGCCTTCGCCGCCGCCGCCGCAGGCGCCTGGCTGCACGGCCGTGCGGCGATGGCGGGCCCGGCGCGGGGCCTGGTGGCGTCGGACCTGGTCGACGCGCTGCCCCGGGTGGTGGACGACCTCGACGAGGGCGGCGCTGCAGACGGAGACGCTCACTGATGGCGCGCGCCTGGGCCGAGATCGACCTCGCGGCCATCCAGCACAACGTCCGCACGCTGCGCGCCATCGCCGGGCCCGCGCGCTTCTGCGCGGTCGTCAAGGCCAACGGCTACGGCCACGGTGCCGCCGCCGTGGGGCGGGCGGCGCTGGCGGCCGGGGCCGACTGGCTGGCCGTCGCCCAGGTCGACGAGGCCGTGGTGCTGCGCGACGCCGGTATCGAGGCACCGATCCTGCTGCTGTCCGAGCCGCGCCTCGACGAGGTCGACGACGCGGTGGCCACGGGCGCGCGCCTCACGGTGTACAGCTCGGGCTGCATCGCGGCCATCGCCAAGGCGGTGCGCGCCGCCCGCATGCCGGCCGTGCCCCTCCACCTCAAGGTCGACACGGGCATGCACCGGGTGGGTGCGGCACCGGAGGACGCGCTGGGCCTGACCCGGGCCATCGGTGAGCTGGCCGAGGTCCGTCTCGAGGGCGTGTCCACGCACTGCCCGGTGGCCGACGAGCCCGACAACCCGTTCACGGGTGAGCAGCTGCGACGCTTCGACGCGGTGCTCGCCGAGCTGCGGGCGGCGGGCGTCCACCCGGAGATCGTGCACATCGCCAATTCGGCCGCCACCGTCATGCACCCCGCCACCCGTGCCGACCTGGTGCGGTGCGGCATCGCCGTGTACGGCATCCCCCCGGCCCCGTCCTTTGCCGGACTGGTCGACCTGCGCCCGGCGCTCACCCTGGCGTCCGAGGTGTCGTTCGTGAAGGAGGTGGCGGCCGGCGAGGCCATCTCGTACGGGCACCGTCACCGGTTCGCGCAGGACACCGTGGTGGCCACCGTGCCCATCGGCTACGCCGACGGGGTCTTCCGGTCGCTGCCGCTGGCCGGACAGGAGGTGCTCGTCGGCGGTCGGCGCCGGCCCATGGTCGGCGTCGTCACCATGGACCAGCTGATGGTCGACTGCGGCCCGGATGCACAGGTGCAGCCCGGCGACCCCGTCGTGCTGCTCGGCGCCCAGGGCGACCTGCGCATCGCCCCCGACGAGTGGGCCGACAAGCTCGGCACCATCGCGTACGAGATCGTGTGCGCGATCGGCGCCCGCGTCGCGAGGCGCTACCGGTGAGCCGGAGGCCCCGCCGGTGATCACGGCGGTGCCCGGCCTGCGCGTCGGCCACACGACCCGAACGGCGGCCGCCACCGGATGCACCGTCGTCCTGTTCCCCGAGGGCACGGTGGCCTCGGGCGAGGTGCGGGGCGGGGCGCCCGCCACGCGCGAAGCGGCGCTGCTCGACCCCACCCGCATGGTGGGGCGGCTCGACGCGCTCGTCCTCACCGGGGGCTCCGCGTTCGGGCTGGCCTCGGCCGACGGCGTGGTCCGCTTCTGCGAGGAGCGGGGCATGGGCTTCGCCACCCCGGCCGGCCCGGTGCCGATCGTCGTGGCCCTCGGCCTGTTCGATCTGATGGTGGGCGATCCGTCGGTGCGGCCGGGGCCCGACGACGGCTACGCCGCCTGCGTCGCGGCCACCGACGGGCCGATCGACACCGGCCGGGTGGGCGCGGGTACGGGCGCGACCGTGGCGGGACCGGCCCCGGCATCGGGCGCCGGCCCGGCGCCCCGCCGGCCCGGTGGGCTCGTGACGGCCGCCGCGCAGGCCGGCGAGCTCGTCGTCGCCGGCCTGGTGGCGGTCAACGCCGCAGGCGAGCCCGGCGCCCCGGACACCCGGGCCGCCGACGCCGCGGTCGCCGCGGCGGGCGGGAGTGCCGGCGGGCTCGCCGGGTTCGGCAACACCACCGTCGGGCTGGTGGCCACCAACGCTTCGCTCGACAAGACGGGCTGCCACCTGGTGGCCCAGGGGGCCCACGACGGTCTGGCGCGAGCGGTGTTCCCGGCGCACACCCGCTCCGACGGCGACGCCTTCGTCGCGGCGTCGGTGGGCGGCGTCGCTGCCGATGTCGACGTGGTGCGCAACCTGGCGGTGCACGTGGTCGCCCGAGCGGTCGGCAGCCTGGCGCCCGGTGTCGGCGGCGACAGTGGCGACGACAGCGGCGACGGGGAGCCGACGGCAGGCAGCCCGGATCGCGGTCGGTAGTCTCGGTGCGTGCTCCCGTCGAACGCACCGGCGCTGTGACGACCAGGGCGGCCACCCTCGTGGCCCGGACGTCGTCGGTCGGCGAGACCCAGGACCTCGCAGCCGCGCTCGCCGACCTGGCGCAGGCCGGCGATCTCGTCGTGCTCGCCGGCGACCTGGGCGCGGGCAAGACGGCGTTCGTGCAGGGCTTCAGCCGTGGCCTCGGGGTCACCGAGCCGGTCACCAGCCCCACCTTCACGCTGGCCCAGCAGTACGCCGGGCGGCTCACGGTCCACCACCTCGACGTCTACCGGCTCGACCAGCTCGGCGAGGTGGCCGAGCTCGGCCTGTCCGAGCTGCTCGACGACGGCGGTGTCGTGCTCATCGAGTGGGGCGACGCGATCCTGCCGGTGCTGCCCAACGACTACCTCGAGGTGCGGCTCACCTTCACTGCCGGCCCGCAGTCCGCCGACGACGACCGCCGCATCCTGCTGCGCCCGGTGGGCGAGCGGTGGCTGCGACGCCAGGTGTCGCTGCTGCACGCCGTCGCCCCGTGGGCCGAGGCGCCGGCCGACCGGCCCGAGGGCACGCCACCCGCCGGTGGTGCACCGTGCTGATCCTCGGCATCACCACGTCGACCATGCAGGTGGGCTGCGCCATCGGCGGCCACGAGGGCGTGCTCGCCCAGGTCCACTCCAGCCGGGGCAAGCGGCACGCCGAGACGCTCACGCCGGCCATCGACTTCATCCGCCGGCAGGCTCGCGTCGACCTCGACGAGATCGGGTGCGTGGCCGTCGACGTCGGCCCCGGGCTGTTCACCGGCCTCCGGGTGGGAGTGGCCACCGCCAAGGCGATGGCCCACGCGCTCCGCATCCCGATGATCGGCGTGTCCAGCCTCGACCTGGTCGCGTTTCCCGTCCGCTGGTCGCCCCGCCTCGTCGTCGCCGCCATCGACGCCCGGCGCGGCGAGGTGTTCAGCGCCGCCTACCGGCAGGTGCCCGGGGGCATCCAGCGGCTGACCGAGCAGCAGGTCACCACCCCCGACGACCTGGCCGTCGATCTCGAGGCCACCGGCGAGGACGTCCTGCTGGTGGGTGACGGCGCCCTGCGCTACCGCGAGGCGTTCGCCGACCTCGGGCGGGTCGAGCTGTGCGACCAGGGCCTGGCCCACCCGTCGGCGGCGTCGCTCGTCCAGCTCGCGCACGCCCGTGCCCTGCGCGAGGAGTTCGTGCAGCCCTGGGAGCTCCAGCCGCTGTACCTGCGCCGCCCCGACGCCGAGATCAACTGGATCACCCGCGACGGCCTGGTGCACGAGGGCGCGGTCGCCGAGGGCCGGCACGCTCCCGACCCGGGAGAGGCCACCGGGTGAGGGCAAGGCGGCGCTGATGGCCCGCCCGCTGCCCACGCCGGCCGACGACCCCGGCCAGCTCGAGGTGCACATCGCGCACATGCGCCGGCGCCACCTCCGTGGCGTCCTCCGCATCGAGCAGCAGGTGTACCCCCGCCCGTGGACGTTCGGTCTGTTCCTCTCCGAGATCGGGCAGCGGGCCACCCGGCTCTACGTCGTGGCTCGGGTCGGGTCCGAGGTCGTCGGCTACGCAGGCCTGTTCCGGGCGGTGGACGACGCCCACATCACGACGGTGGCGGTCGATCCCGCCTGGCACCGGCACGGCATCGCCACGCGGATGCTGCTGGCGCTCGCCCGAGGGGCCGCCGAGCGCGGGTGCGCCAACCTGACGCTCGAGGTGCGCATGAGCAACTCGGGTGCGCAGGCCCTCTACCAGAGGTTCGGCTTCGTGCCGGCTGGCGTGCGCAAGGGCTACTACCCGGAGACCCGCGAGGACGCGCTGGTGATGTGGGCCAACGACATCGGCACGGCCGCCTACGCCGCCCGTCTCGCGTCGATCGAGCAGGCGCTGCCGGGGCGCACCGTCATCGAGGGCGACTGGCTGTGACCGTCGGCCGGGTGGCGCCGGCTCGCACGGGGACGCCCGTTCGCGGGAGGCTGGTGGTCCATGGCCGACCGCATCCTGGGCATCGAGACCTCGTGTGACGAGACCGCCGCCGCGGTGGTCGACCGGGCCACCCACGTGCGGTCGTCGGTCGTCGCCAGCCAGATCGACCAGCACGCCCGCTACGGGGGCGTCGTCCCCGAGATCGCCAGCCGCGCCCACGTCGAGATGCTCACGCCGGTGCTCGCCCAGGCGCTGGTCGAGGCCGGCACCGCGGACGACGAGATCGACGCGGTGGCGGCCACGGTGGGCCCGGGGCTGGTCGGGTCGTTGCTCGTCGGCGTCAGCGCGGCCAAGGCGCTGGCGCTCGTGTGGGAGGTGCCGTTCGTGGCGGTCAACCACCTCGAGGGCCACCTGTACGCGGCGTTCCTCGAGCAGCCCGACCTGGAGCTGCCGCTCGTCGTGCTGCTCGTCTCGGGTGGTCACACGATGCTCGTGCACATGCAGGACCACGGTCACTACCGCCTGCTGGGCTCCACCATCGACGACGCCGCCGGCGAGGCCTTCGACAAGGTGGCCCGCTTCCTCGGGCTCGGCTACCCGGGAGGCCCGGTCATCGACAAGCTGGCTGCGACCGGCGATCCCGGGGCCATCGCCTTCCCCCGGGGCATGCTCGACCGCACCGGCGACGACCGCCACGCGTTCAGCTTCAGCGGCCTGAAGACGGCGGTGGTGAACCACGTGCGCAAGCATCCCGACGTCTCGGCCGAGGACGTGGCGGCCAGCTTCCAGGACGCCGTCGTCGACGTGCTGGTGACCAAGGCCCGCCGTGCGGCGCGCGAGGTGGGGGCCACGGGCTTGTGCCTCGGCGGCGGTGTGGCCGCCAACAGCGCCCTGCGCGAACGCTTCGTCCAGGCGTGCGACGAGGACGGCATCCGTGCCTTCGTCCCGAGCCGCGCGATGTGCACCGACAACGCGGCCATGATCGCAGCGGCCGGGTGGTGGCGCCTCCGTGCGGACGGCCCCTCGCCGCTCGACACGGGTGCGACACCCGGCCTGCGGCTGGTCGGAGCCGGCGATCAGAGCAACTAGGGTCGCCGGGTCGGTGTCACAGCGGACGAGGCGGAAGGGCTGACGAGGTGTGACCACGAGCGAACCGCACCGCCCGCCCGCCCCGGTCATCGGTCGCCGCACGTTCCTCGCGGGCGTGGTGGCCACGGCGCTCGCTGCCGGGTGCAGCAACGGCGACGGCGACGATCCGGAACCGACCGGCGGCAGCGGCGACGGCGCCGTGCCCGAGACAGCCGCCGACCTCCCGCCGGTCCCCACCGACCTGCCGGCCGACGTGTTCGCGCTCGGTGTCGCATCGGGCGATCCGCTGCCCGACTCGGTCATCCTGTGGACCCGCCTCGTCAACGACCCGCTGGCCGACGGCGGCGGCCTGCCCGAGCAGCCCTTGCCCGTCCGGTGGGAGGTGGCGGCCGACGAGCGCTTCGACGACGTCGTGGCCTCGGGCGACGCCGTGGCCGAGCCGGCGCTGGCGCACGCGGTGCACGTCGACGCGTCGGGTCTCGAGGCCGACACGTGGTACTGGTACCGGTTCTCCGTCGGCGAGTCGACCAGCGCCGTGGGACGGACGCGCACGGCCCCCGAGGCCGGTGGGCAGGTCGAGCGGCTGCGGTTCGCGTTCGCGTCGTGCCAGAACTTCCAGCACGGCTACTGGCCGGCGCACGCCCAGATCGCCGCCGACGACATCGACCTCGTCCTGTTCCTCGGCGACTACATCTACGAGAGCGCGCCCGACCCGGATGCCGTGCGCACCCATCAGGCCGGCGCACCGGTCGACCTGGCCGGCTACCGCCGCCGCTACGGCGAGTACAAGGCCGACGCGGCGCTGCAGGCCGCCCACGCACGTGCGCCCTGGGTGTGTACGTGGGACGACCACGAGGTCGAGAACAACTACGCGGACGACGTCCCCGACGGCGACGCCGTCTCGCGGGAGGCGTTCGCCGAGCGGCGCGCCGCGGCGTACCAGGCCTATTACGAGCACATGCCGCTGCGGGTCGAGCAGCCCGACGGGGCCGACCTGACGCTGTACCGCGCGGTCGACTGGGGCGACCTGGCCCGGTTCTACGTGCTCGACGGCCGCCAGTACCGCAGCGACCAGGCCTGTGACGTTCCTCTCGACGTCGGCGTCAGCTGCGCCGAGGTCGCCGACGACGACCGCACGATGCTGGGCGACGAGCAGGAGGCGTGGCTCGCCGACGAGCTGGACGGCAGCGACGCCACCTGGAACGTGGTGGCCCAGCAGACGATCGTCTCGAAGATCACCCTGCCGCTGGGGTCGAACGAGGGGCTCAACCTCGACCAGTGGGACGGCTACCCGGCCGCCCGGGCCCGCCTGGTCGAGCGGCTGCGCGAGGTCGACAACCCGGTGGTGATCACCGGCGACATCCATGCGAGCGGCGTGGGGGTGATCACCGACGACCCCGCCGACGCCTCGACGCCGGCGGCGGTGCCCGAGCTGGTCGGCACGTCGATCTCGTCGAGGTTCCCCCCGGACCTGGTGGCGCTGGTCGAGAGGGCGGCGGCCGCGTCGCCGACCATCCGCTACGCCGAGCCCCACAAGCGTGGCTATGTGCTGTGCGAGGTCACGTCCGACGCGCTGGAGGCGTCGTTCCGTTACGCGTCGACCGTGGCGACGGCGGACGCCGAGGTGACGACGGGTGCTCGCTGGGTCATCCGTGCGGGTGACCCCGAGCCTCGTGCCCTCTGAGGTCGCCCGGCCGCGTCCTAGCTGGCGAGCTCGTGGATGTCGGACAGCGCGTGCATGGTGGCGGTCACGTGCGCCTCGGGCGAACGCTCGCCCTCCATCTCGAAGCGCTCGCCGGTCCAGGTGTCTTCCAACGTGAGGGTGCGGCCGTCCATCCGGGTGTGGATCGTGGCGGCGACACGCCGGCGGTCGAAGGTGTGGGCCAGCGAGAGCGGCTGCTCGGGGGCGCCGATCAGGCCGGCCAGGCACAACAGGTACACGCGCGTGGGGCTGACGGCGACGACGGTGCGCCGCGGCGGGGCGGGGCCCCGGGTCGCGAACCATCCGGCGATGAGGATGTCGTCGCCGGTGGCCGTACGGGCGCGAGCGATCGTGTCGTCTGCCAGTGCCATGGAGCTAACTCTCCCTGGGCTGTGACTGTCTGTGGTTGTTCCGCCGCTTGGTGTGCGTCGTCGCCGATCCTCCCACGCCAGACCGCCGGAAACAACGGCTACGCAGGGAATGTGTCCGCCTCCATCCGCGCTCTCGGTCGCCCCGGCCGTCCGGCGGCGGGCGCGACACGGTCGCTCGTGCGCGCGGAGAGCGTCGACGTTCGGCGCAGCGGGGCCGCCGGTCTTCCGTGTGTTCTCGTGTCCTGGCACTCAGGGGTTGCGACTGCTAACCGCGTGTGCGTAGGGTTAGCACTCGTATCGGGAGACTGCTAACCCACCCGGGGTTAGTGCAGAGCGCCAACGGAGGCGACACACATGGCTTTGCAGCCCCTCGACGATCGCATCGTCGTGAAGCCCGGCGAGAGCGAGGAGACCACCGCGAGCGGCCTGGTCATCCCCGACACCGCCAAGGAGAAGCCCCAGCAGGGCGAGGTCATCGCCGTGGGCCCGGGCAAGCGCTCCGAGCAGAGCGGCGAGATCATCCCCGTCGGCGTCAGCGTCGGCGACACCGTCCTGTACAGCAAGTACGGCGGCACCGAGGTCACGGTGGACGGCGACGAGGTCCTCGTCCTGTCGGCCCGTGACGTGCTCGCCATCGTCACGAAGTGAGCGTGTAGATGCCCAAGATCCTCAAGTTCGACGACGAAGCCCGCCGCGCCCTCGAGGCCGGCGTCAACAAGCTCGCCGACGCGGTGAAGGTCACGATCGGCCCCAAGGGCCGCAACGTGGTGCTCGACAAGAAGTGGGGCGCCCCGACCATCACCAACGACGGCGTCTCGATCGCCCGCGAGATCGAGCTCGACGACCCCTTCGAGAACATGGGCGCGCAGCTCGTGAAGGAGGTCGCCACCAAGACCAACGACATCGCGGGTGACGGCACCACCACCGCCACCGTCCTCGCCCAGGCGCTCGTGCACGAGGGCCTGCGCAACGTCGCCGCCGGCGCCAGCCCGATGAGCCTCAAGCGGGGCATCGAGAAGGCCGTCGCCGCCGCCGTCGAGGCCATCAAGGACCAGTCCAAGGAGATCGACGACAAGTCGGAGATCGCCCAGGTCGCCGCCATCTCGGCCGCCGACCCGGCCATCGGCGAGGTGCTCGCCGACGCCATCGACAAGGTCGGCAAG
>JAFGPU010000257.1 GCA_016936035.1 Acidimicrobiales bacterium | reverse complement strand
CTTCCCCGAGCGCGGCGAGACCAAGCTCGACCTGGTCCGCTACTACCTCGCGGTCGAGGGGCCGGTCATGCGGGCCATGGGCGGCCGGCCCACGCTCATGCAGCGGTTCCCCAGCGGCGCGGGCGGCTCGTCGTTCTTCCAGAAGCGGGTGCCCGACAGCGCACCCGACTGGCTCGAGACCGCCACCGTCACCACGGTCAACGGCACCACGTCGCGGGCACTGGTCGCCGCAGACGTGGCCCACCTCGCCTGGGCGGTGAACCTCGGGTGCCTCGGCTTCCACGTCTGGCCGTACCGGGTCGACACGGGCGACGAGGACCACGTCGACGAGCTGCGCCTCGACCTCGACCCCCAGCCCGGCACCGGCTTCCCCGACGCGGTGGTGGCCGCAGGCGAGCTGCGGGCCCTGCTCGACGAGCTGGGCATCGTGGCGTACCCCAAGACGACCGCCAGCCGGGGCGTGCACGTCTACGCGCGGCTCGAGCCCCGGTGGGACGCCTACCAGGTGCGCGCCGCGGCCGTCGCCGCCGCCCGCGAGCTCGAGCGCCGTCGCCCCGACATCATCACCGCGGCGTGGTGGAAGGAGGAGCGCGGCCGACGCATCTTCGTCGACTACAACCAGAACGCGCCGCACAAGACCGTGTTCGGCGCCTGGTCGGTGCGGGCCCGGGCCGGCGGCCAGGTGTCGACCCCGGTCTCGTGGGACGGGCTCGCGGACGTCGACCCCGACGCGCTCACGATCGCGTCGGTGCCGGCGCGGCTCGAGCGCGAGGGCGACCCGTGGGCGGACATCGCCGATGCCCCGCAGTCGATCGAGCCCCTGCTGGCGATGTCGGAGCGCGACATGGCGAACGGGCTCATGGACGCCCCCTGGCCGCCCGTGTACCCGAAGCAGCCCAACGAGCCGCCCCGCGTCGCACCCAGCCGGGCCCGCGAGGCGTGAGCTGCCCGGCCTGGCCTACGCTGACCGGCCGTGTTCATCACCAACCACGCGCTCGCCGGGGCCGCCATCGGCCTGATGACCCGGCGACCCGGTGCGGCCTTCGCCGCGGGGGTGGCCTCGCACGTGGCGATGGACATGGTCCGACACTGGGGCGACCAGATCGCGTGGGACGAGTTCGTCCGGGTCGCCAGGGTCGACGGCAGCGTCGGCCTCGGCGTGTGCGCCGCCCTGCTGGCCGCGACGCCGGCGCGGGCCCGCCCGGCCGTGGCCGCCGGCGTCGCCGGCGCCTGCCTGATCGACATGGACAAGCCCGGGCTGCACTTCTTCGGTCGCTCCCCCTTCCCGGCGTCGCTCGACCGGTTCCACCAGCGCATCCAGAACGAGGGCCCCGTCGGCAGCCTGGTCGAGGCAGCGACCGCGCTCGGGCTGGCCGCGGCGGTCGCGGTGCTGCACGTTCGGCGGGCGCCCGCCGGTGGGAGCTGACGGCACGCAACCGTGCGACCACGGCGCCGGCTGACTCGCTACCGTGCGAGGGGCCGTCTCCCCGGAGGTCTGACATGTCAGCGATCGACACCCACGGCACGCTCGAGGTCGGCGGCGAGCGCTACGGGATCCACCGCCTGAGCGCGCTGGATGTCGACGTCACCCACCTGCCGTACTCGGTGAAGGTGCTGCTCGAGAACCTGGTGCGCAACAACGACGGCGTGCGCGTCACCGACGACGACGTCGCCGCCGTCGCCCGCTGGTCGGGCGGGCGCACCGACGGTGCCGGTCGCGAGATCTCGTTCCTGCCGGCACGGGTGCTCATGCAGGACTTCACCGGCGTTCCCGCCGTGGTCGACCTGGCCGCCATGCGCCACGCCGTCGCCGAGAACGGCGGCGATCCCGAGCGGCTCGACCCGCTCATCCCCGCCGACCTGGTCATCGACCACTCGGTGCAGGTCGACGTGTTCGGCCGGCCCGAGGCGCTCGCCCGCAACGCCGAGCTCGAGTACGAACGCAACCTCGAGCGCTACCAGTTCCTGCGCTGGGGCCAGCAGGCGTTCGGACGCTTCTCCGTCGTGCCCCCGGCCACCGGCATCTGCCACCAGGTCAACCTCGAGTACCTGGCCACGGTGGTCGCCACCCGCGACGGCGTGGCGTTCCCCGACACGCTGGTCGGCACCGACTCGCACACCCCGATGGTCAACGGCCTGGGGGTGGTCGGCTGGGGCGTCGGCGGCATCGAGGCCGAGGCCGCGCTGCTCGGCCAGCCCATCTCGATGCTCGTCCCCGAGGTCGTCGGCTTCAAGCTGTCGGGCGAGCTGCCCGAGGGCACCACCGCCACCGACCTCGTGCTCACCGTCACCAACCTGCTGCGGGCCCACGGGGTCGTGGGCCGGTTCGTCGAGTTCTACGGCCCCGGCGTGGCCAACGTGCCCCTCGAGAACCGGGCGACCATCGGCAACATGTCACCCGAGTACGGCTCGACCGTCACGATCTTCCCCGTCGACGACGAGACCCTGCGGTACCTGCGCTTCACCGGGCGCGCCGACGCCCAGGTCGCGCTGGTCGAGGCCTACGCCAAGGAGCAGGGCCTGTGGCACGACCCGGCGACCGAGCCGACCTTCACCGAGACGCTCGAGCTCGACCTGGCGTCGGTCGAGCCCT
>JAFGPU010000256.1 GCA_016936035.1 Acidimicrobiales bacterium | reverse complement strand
GCCGCGAACTGGCTGGCGCCCGTGAACACAAGCACGGACATGGCGCACGTCTGCGCCACGGTCAGCCCGGCCGCGGTGGCGAGCACGCCGAACGACACCCCGAACACCCCCACGGCCGCCCCGAGCACCCAGATGGTGCGTCGAGCGGAGGTGCTCAGCTGGTCGGGTGCTCCGGGCATGGCTGACCAGACTGCCAAACGGCGTGCGGCGACCGGCCGCGATATCGGTCAGCGGCCGGGCTGGTGCCCGCCCCGTGGTTCGAGCCCGCCTACCTCCGCTCGAACCAGGCGCGAGGGTTGCCGACCAGCATGTCGTCGACCTGCTCCTGGGTGACCCCCCGGTCGAGCAACGCCGGCACGACGTCCTCGTGGATGTGCAGGTAGTTCCAGTTGGGCAGGAAGGGCAGCAGGTCGGGCTGCAGCCAGTCGATGTAGCAGGCGGCGTCGTGGGCGAGGACCATGCGGTGCGACCAGCCTCGTCGGCACAGCTCGACCACGGTGGCCACCCGCTCCTCGAAGCCGAGGATGGGCTCGAGGCCGAAGCGGTCCATGCCCAGCAGGAAGCCCTGCTCGGCCAGCCCGGCCAGCAGGTCGACGTCGCTCGAGTCGCCCATGTGGGCCAACTGCACCCGGCGGGGGTCGACGCCCTCCTCACCCAGGACGCGCGCCACCTCCGCCATCGTGTTCCCCGCGGGCCGGTTGTGGACCATCACCGGGGCGCCCGTCTGGGCGTGGGCCCGGGCGACGGCCCGCATGACCCGCTCGACGCCGGGAGTCAGGCCGTGGTGGTCGATGGCGCACTTGAAGAAGGCCGCCTTGACGTCGGTGCCCTGGATGCCCTCGGTGATGTCGCGCACGAAGAGGTCGACCATCGGCTCCGGGAGGTCGGGCAGCGCCCCCGGCCCCCGCTCGGCGAAGAAGCCGGGGACGTCGGCGTAGGTGTACACGCCCGTGGCGGGGATGATGTTGAGCTGGGGCACGGCCTCGTTGACGCGCGCGACCCGGCGGATGTCGCGACCGAGGCCGTCGACCGTGGGATCGACGATCGTGCGCACGCCGATGGCGGCGAGCTGGGTGAGCTTGTCGATCGCCTCGGCGACCTTCGTCTCCTCGTCCCACTCGTCCGACCAGTTGGCCTGGCTGTCGGGCGTGAGCACGAAGACGTGCTCGTGCATGAGGGTCACGCCCAGATCGGCGGTCGGCACCGGTCCCCGCACCGTCTCGACCTCGGTCACCGTCGCGGTCATCGCTCCCCCTCGACTCGATCGGCCCTGACGCTCGCACCCTGCCAGACGCGGCCGTCCGACGCCGGACGGCCCTTGACAGCTAATGACAGTAGCCCTACGGTGGCTAATGCCATTAGCCGCCGTCGGCCCCGCAGGAGATCGAGATGTCCGAGACCACGCCCCACTACCGTGCCCCCGGCCGCTTCACCAACCACGTGTTCAACCCGCTCGTCGCCTTCCTCACCCGCCGGGGCCTCAGCATCTGGGGCAGCCGCGTGCTCGAGGTGCGGGGACGCAAGACGGGCGAGCTGCGCCGCACCCCCGTCAACCTCCTGACCCTCGACGGCCGGCGCTACCTGGTGTCGCCCCGCGGCGAGGGCCAGTGGGTGCGCAACGCCCGGGCGGCCGGGCAGGTCGCCACCGTCGTCGGCTCGCGCCGCGAGGAGTGGATCGTCCACGAGGTGCCCGACGCCGACAAGGTGCCGGTCCTGCGGGCCTACCTGCGGCGATGGAAGGCCGAGGTCGGCGTGTTCTTCGACGGCGTCTCGGCCGACTCGTCCGACGACGAGCTGGCCGCCATCGCCCCCCGGCACCCGGTGTTCCTCCTCGAGTCGGCTGCGGCGCCCTGATGACGGGCCGGGTCGACGACATCGTCGCCGCCGCCCGCACCGTCGTCGAGAGCCACGGCGCAGACGCGCTCACCATGCAAGCGGTCGCCGACCAGCTCCACATCAAGGCGCCCTCCCTCTACAAGCACGTGGCGGGCAAGCGGGCCATCGAGGTCGAGCTCATCGCGCGCACGCTGTCCGAGATGGGCGAGGCGCTGCACGCCGCGATCGCCGCCGAGGGCGGCGGTGGTCGCGGCGCGGCGACGGCGGCCCTCCTGGCGGCCTACCGCCGCCAGGCCCTCGCACACCCCCACCTGTACCGCCTGGCGACAGCCGGGCCACTGCCCCGGGACGCGCTGCCCGAGGGCCTCGAGGACTGGGCCGGCGAGCCGTTCTTCCTCGTCACCGGCGATCCCTACCGGGCCCAGGCCCTGTGGTCGTTCGCCCACGGCATGGTCATCCTCGAGCTCGACCGCCGCTTCCCCGACCACAGCGCCCTCGACCGCACCTGGGCCGAGGGCGCCGCGGCCTTCGCGTGAGCGCGGGGAGCACCCGGCGATGCGAGGGGCTAGGGCCGCCGGTAGCGCAGCACGGCCAGCGGCGCGAACACCGCCACCAGGCCGGCCGACCACAGCAGCGACAACCCGACCCAGGAGCCCGCCGAGCCGCTCACCCCCGCCAGCGCCGGGTCGCCCAGGGCCAGCGAGCGCACGGCGTTGGTCATGACCGTGATGGGCTGGTTGTCGGCGATCGGCTGCATCCAGCCCGGCATCGTGTCGACGGGGACGTACGCGCTCGACACGAACGTGAGCGGGAACACGAGCAACGACATGCCCTGTGCCGCCTGCGCGTTGCCTGCCATCAGGCCGATCCACACGAAGAGCCACATCAGGGCGAAGCCGAACGCCACGCACAGCCCGAACGCTGCGACGGCCTCGACCGCCGACCCGTGGAGACGGAACCCGACGGCGAAGCCGATGGCCGTCGTGACCGCCAAGCCGAGCGCCAGCAGCCCCGTCTCCGCGACGACCCGTCCGGACATGAGCGCGAGTCGCGACACCGGGAGCGAGCGCAGCCGGTCGGTGAAGCCCTGCTCGACATCCTCGGCGACACCGGACGACACGTTGCTGCCGGTGAACAGCACGCTCGTGACGATGTAGCCGGGCACGAGGAAGTCGACGTAGGGCACCGGACCGGTCTCGATCGCTCCGCCGAACACGTACCGGAAGATCAGCAGGAACATGGCCCCGGTGATGACGCTGATGACCAGCAGCTGGGGTGTGCGCAGGAACTTCCGCACCGAACGTCCGGCGACGGCGGCGACCGTGGCGACGTGCCCAGCCGTCGTGGGCGGCGGCTCGATGCGCTGGGTCGTCCCGCCGTGGTCGAAGGTGATGGTCGTCATTGCTCGGCCTCTCAGGCGACGGCGACGGGCTCGGCCCGCTCACCGGTGGTCGTCGTGCTGTCGGGAGTGGTGCTGTCGGGAGTGGTGCTGTCGGGATCGTTGTCGGGGTCGTCCGGGCCGTCGCCGTCGATCGGGGACCCGGTCAGCGTGAGGAAGACCTCGTCGAGGGTCGGGCGCCGCAGCCCGATGTCGTCGACGTCGATGTCGAGCCCGTCGAGCGCCCGCACCGCGGCGGCGATCACGGCGCGCCCGCCGGAGACCGGCACGGTGACCCGGCTGGTCCCGGCGTGCAGGCGGGGCGCAGCGGCGCCCAGCGGGGCCAGCGCGTCCGCCAGCGCCGGCAGGTCGGCCGACCGGTGGGCCCGCACCTCGACCACGTCGCGCCCGGCTCGGCTCTTCAGCTCGCCGGGCGTCCCGTCGGCGATGACGCGACCCTTGTCGACGATGACGACGCGCTGCGCCAGCTGGTCGGCCTCGTCGAGGTACTGGGTGGTGAGCAGCACGTCGGTGCCGCCGGCCACCAGGTGGCGGATCGCCTCCCACAGCTCGTTGCGGCTGCGGGGGTCGAGGCCGGTGGTGGGCTCGTCGAGCAGCAGCAGCCGCGGCGCGCCGACCAGGCTGGCGCCCAGGTCGAGCCGGCGCCGCATGCCGCCCGAGTACGTGCGGACCAGCCGGTCCGCCGCGTCGGTCAGCCCGAGCTGGGCCAGCACGGCGGTGGCGTTCGCAGCGGCCTGCCGCCGTCCGTGACCGAACAGCCGGGCGACCATCTGCAGGTTCTCGCGCCCGGTCAGCGCCTCTTCCACGGCGGCGAACTGTCCGGCGAGGCCGATGACCCGGCGGACCTGGTCGGGATGGCGGGCGGCATCGATGCCCGCCACGCGCAGCGTGCCCTCGTCGGGCTGCACCAGCGTCGCGAGCGAGCGCACGAAGGTCGTCTTGCCGGCGCCGTTGGGACCGAGCACCGCCACGACCTGACCCGGTGCCGCGGTGAGGTCGAGCCCGGCGAGAGCCTCGACCTCGCCGAACCGCTTGGTGAGGCCCCGCGCCTCGATGATGGGTGGTTCCTGGTTCATGGGGCGAGCGTGCGCCCCAGAACTGGTCAACCTCTGGCCGGTTTGTAGCGCTCGACGAGCTCGGCGCCGATGCGGGCCATCTGGTCCCGGACCTCCGGCGGCCGCACCACCTCGACGTGGTCGCCGAAGGTGACGAGGTCGTAGGCCAGAGCCCCGGCCGACCAGGCGCCGATCTCGACCTCGATCCGGCCGTCGTCGAGCGTGTCGCCGACGACCACCTGGGGACCGAACCGGCCGCGCAGCCACCTGACGGCCTGGGCATCGGCGTGGACGACGGCCCGGAAGGCGTTGCGGCGCTCCTCCATCGCGGCCACGACGTCCTGCCAGGCGTCGGCCAGGTCGAACCCGTCGGGCCGGACCACGGGCTCACCGGTCACCTCGACCGACTGCACCCGGTCGACGCGGAACGTGCGGAGGCCGGCGTCGGTGTTGGCGACCAGGTACCAGACCGAGCTCTTGGCGACGAGGCCCAGTGGATGGACGGTGCGCTCGGTCACGTTGCGCGTGCGGTCGGCGTAGCCGAGGCGCACCTGCACGCCGGCCACGACCGCCCGCTGCAGCGCGTCGAGGTGCGGTGGCGGCGGCGGGCTGGACGCGCCCCACCGGGCGGGATCGAGCACCACGGCCGACGCCGCGGCCTCGGCCTCGGCTCGGAACGTCTCCGGCAGGGCGTGGACGAGCTTGCGCAGGGCCGCCTTCGCCTCGGGCGTCACCGCCGAGGACGGACCGGCGACGAGGAACAGGGTGCGGGCCTCGGCGGCGGTGAGCCCGCTCAGGTCGGTGCGGGCACCGCCGACGAGCGACCAGCCGCCGTTGCGCCCGGCCTGCGAGTAGACGGGGATGCCGGCCATCGCCAGCGCTTCCAGATCGCGCCGGGCGGTGCGCTCCGACACCTCGAGCTCCTCTGCGAGCTCGGCCGCGGTCACGCGCCCGCGGGCCTGGAGGATGAGCAGGGTGGCCACGAGTCGGTCGGCGCGCACGGTGCCAGCCTCGCACTCAAACCGGCCACGATGTGTCCAGTTGAACGCGAGACCGTCGGGCGCGCACCGGGACGGTTCCCTCGGGCCCCCTCAGGCGGCGGGTCCGGTCATCCCCGGGCCAGCTCGGCGGCCCTGGTCGCCAGGTTGTCCGCCGCGGTCGCCATGAACCGGGTCAGCGCCCAGCGATAGATCCCGCCCGCGCCGGGGACCTTGGACACGAAGGCCGACGACCAGCGGATGGAGGTGCCGCCCCGCTCGGGGGTGAGGTCGACGTCGGCGCGGTAGTCGCGCAGCGGCAGGCCGGCCAGCAGCTCGTAGCCGAGGCGCCGGTCGGGCACCAGCTCGACGATCCGCTCCCGCGACCGCATGCGCCCCCGGTGCAGCACGCGCACGGCGCCGAGGCCGTCGCCGTCACCTTCGCCGCGCTCGACGATGTCGACGGCATCGTGGCCGCTCCAGGTGGGCCAGCTCGACCCGTCGACGAGCAGTGCGTACACGGCGGCGGGGGGTGCCGCCGACCATGCGGTGGCCTCGACGTGCTGACGTGCCATGGATCGCTCCTCCGTGATGACTGCACGTACCACTTGGTACATGTACCATATGGTACATGGCCACGGGCGACCCGACGACCCCCGACGTGATGACACCCGACGCAGGAACCGCTCCCTCCGCCCGCGAGCGCCTGCTGGACGCCGCCGTCGACCACGCGGCCCGCCACGGCGTGAGCGACCTCAGCCTGCGCCAGCTCGCCACCGCGCTCGGCACCAGCCACCGCATGCTCATCTACCACTTCGGCTCGAAGGAGGGCCTGCTCACCGAGATCGTGCGCCGGGTCGAGTCGCGCCAGCGCGCCCAGGTCGCCGCCCTCGCCGGCGACGACCCGACGTCGCCCACGTCGCTCGCCGAGCTGTGGGACCACTTCGCGGACGAGTCCCTGTGGCCGTGGGAGCGATTGTTCTTCGAGGTCTACGCCCAGGCCCTCCAGGGGCGCCCCCACGCCCGGGGCCTGCTCGACGAGGCAATCGACGCGTGGATCGACCCCCTGGCCGAGGTGCTGGTCGCCCGGGGCACCCCGCCGGCCCACGCCCGCGACGACGCCCGGCTCATGCTGGCGGTCACGCGCGGCCTGCTGCTCGACCTGCTCGCCACGCGTGACCGCAATGGCGTCGACGCCGCCATGCGCCGGTTCGTGGCGCTGACCGACCGGCGCCGCGCCGACCGCGACTGAACGCGTCGACGAGCCGCCCGCGGTGCGGAGCCTGAGCGCGGCTACGAGGCGTCCGCCGCCAGCGCCTCCCGGCACGCCGCCGCCCGGACCGCCACCCGGTCGACCAGGCGGGCCGGGAGCGGGCTCGCCAGGTGGCCGACCGGCGCGGCTGCGGTGGC